>NZ_CABTJS010000185.1:0-50698 GCF_902485085.1 uncultured Kluyvera sp. | reverse complement strand
TACGTGTTCACTCAGAGACTTGGTATTCATTTTTCGTCTTGCGACGTTAAGAATCCGTATCTTCGAGTGCCCACACAGATTGTCTGATAAATTGTTAAAGAGCAGTGCCGCTTCGCTTTTTGTCAGCGGCGCGGGATGTGCATATTACGCTTTCCCGCTTCAGAGTCAAGCATTTAATTTCGCTTTTCTCTGTTGAGATTCTCAGGAGAACCTCGCTGACCCGGCGGCTTGTTTGCCGTTGTTCCGTGTCAGTGGAGGCGCATTATAGGGAGTTCTGAGACGTTGACAAGCCCTGTTTTAAAAAAACTTTTCAACCGTCTCTTTTTTGCTCAAATCAGGCTGAAACAGGCAGTTTTTCGAGCGTTTCAAAGCCGTAGCGCTGTAAAACGGGTAAAAGTTGCTCAGTTTCTGTCGTCAACGCCATGCAGTAAGCCAGATTCGCCTCGCTGGATTTCGCATCCGGTGCTTCATGTTCTAACAACCAAGCCGTTCGACGTGCAATGGCTGCGCCGGAATCCACCAGGCGGGTACCTTCGGGAAGCACCTGCAGCAACTCATCCTGTAATAGAGGGAAATGGGTGCAGCCGAGCACGACGGTATCCGGTGGTTCCTGCATGCGCAACCACGGACGCAGAATACGGCGCAGCTCTTCCAAAGGAACCGGCTCACCGTGCAGCTTCGCTTCCGCCAGCTCCACCAGTTCGGCAGAACCCAGCATCTCGATACGGCATTCATTAGCAAAGCGTGAAATCAGCTCGTGGGTATAAGGACGTTTTACCGTGCCCCGCGTCGCCAGCAATCCTACGATACGATTAGCCGACAGACGTGCCGCCGGTTTAATGGCAGGCACGACGCCCACAACCGGGAAGGCAAACTTGTCGCGTAGCGCTGGTAAAGAGACCGTGCTGGCCGTGTTACAAGCAATCACCGCCAAAGCCAGCGGGTAGCGGGCCTGTACCGCGGTGACGATTTCAATCACGCGCTCAACGATAAACTCCTCGCTCTTCTCCCCATAAGGGAAAGCGACGTTATCGAATGCGTAGATGTAATGGAGATCCGGCAAGAGATGCCGGATCTCATCGTAGACCGACAACCCACCGACACCGGAGTCAAACACCAGTACGGTAGGACGTGGTTCAGAAGGTGTAGCTGCCAGACAAGGTGTATTCCCGTCCTGCAGTTTGGTAGCCATATGCTGTCTCGTAGTCTTTATCGAACAGGTTGGCTATTTTACCACGAACGGTCAGGTGTGAGGTGACAGGATATGACAATCCGATATCCCACAGGCTCACGCCACCCATTTTAACCCGACTAGAGGTGCTTGTTGTCTCGTCGTAGTTGTTGTCATAACGCTGCCCCAAATATTGGTAAGCGATATTCCAGCCGAGATCGTAAACCTGCCCGGTGACTTCATACTTCACCTGCTGTTTCGCGCGACGAGCAAGTACCTGATTGGTTTCGTCATCACGCGGATCAACATACTGCAGCGTAAGGTGATGCTCGACCTGGCCAGTTGTGATGTTCCCCGTCCACTCCACGCCTTTAATGGTGGCCGACTTCACGTTGACGTACTGGCTGTATTGGCTCGAGCTTTTATAATCAATCAGATTTTGAATTTCATAGTGGTATGTAGAGAGCCTCCAATCCAGCGGCCCCGTAATACCGTCAATTCCTGCTTCCCACTGTTTAGATTCTTCAGGCTTCAGATTCGGGTTGGCAATGATGCCTCGGTTACTTCCATATGCATAACGCGTTGCGCCATACTGCTGCCCCAAAGAAGGTGCCAGGAAGCCGGTACCATAAGAAAGCGTTGCGCGATAACCATCAACAAATTCCCAACCCGCCGCGGTTTGCCACGTTCCGTGCCAACCAAACTGCTCATCGTGGTCCTCACGGCCCGACGCCTCCAACGTAACGGAATCAATCTGCTGCTGCCCGGTCAGGTAAAGGCCCGTCGTATCACGTTTGTAGGCATCGGTTTTGGTCGTGCTGCCGGAAACCAGTTTTTCCTGCTTCCAGTCAACGCCACCGCTAATCGCCCCGTGCCCAACCTCAAGGTTGTTCCCCCACTGGATATAACGCTGTTCCATATCATCCAGCGTGGCTTGGCCCGCATAGCGGCCGAGGTTATTTGTGTAGTTATAGTCTTTAAGATGCTGATAGTTAGCAATCAGTTGGGAGGAGTAAATGCCGGAGTTATAGCGCAGCCCCGTATCCCAGGATTGATTGTAGTTCTGAGCTTCGTCATTACCTTCGGGAGAACCATACATCGTATTCTGATCGTAATCGCTGTTAGCCGTGTACCCATAACCACGGAAGAAGCCCGAGAAGTTTTCATCAAACTTATGCTGCACGGCTCCCCAGAACAGTTTATTGCGATAGCCATCTCGGTCACTGTCGCCGCTGTAAGCCGAATCTGGGACAATATTAAACCCCTTGGTCGTCTGATAAGCGCCCGCCGCCGTTATCATCGTGTCGCCAAAGCGCTTGTTCACCGCGCCGTCATAGGTCTGGTAACCATTCGAACCCACCCCGGCATTGATCTGTGCGCGTTCATCGTCACTCATGGTAATGATGTTAACCACACCGCCGATAGCACCCGATCCATAAACCGCAGAGCGCGGGCCACGGATATACTCAATACGCTGCACCAGTGAGACCGGAATCTGTCCAATATCGACGCCGTTGGAAACACCCGGCCGCGCCATTGGGATCCCATCAATCAGCACCAGCACATGACGCGCTTCGGTGCCACGCACATATAGAGAAGAGCTATTTCCCATCCCGCCTGTCTGCGAAATATCGACTCCCGGCAGGCGACGCATCACATCATTAAGATCTTTGGACTGCCAGCGCTGAATATCATCACGAGTAACCACATCAGTAGGGGCCAGCACTGTATTTACCGGCTGTTGAAAACGGGTTCCCGTCACCACCATCGAGTCAGAATTGCTGTCTTGCGCCCAGCCGGAAAATGCCGTGACGGATAACGCCGTCATCAGCGAAGCTTTTTTAATCATTTTTAAAAGCATCCAAATAGAAAAGGGATGCCGCAGGTTTTATCAGTTGCTCGCGACGATAAAACCCCATGCGACGTTATCCGGCAGGTCTTCGGGCTTGGAGGCTATATAAAGAGGCGATGACTTCCCACGGCACGCCGCAGTGTCTGCATTAAATGCGCTCATCTCTTACCTTCCTTACCGCTGCGCGTCAGCCCCAGATTTACACTGGGTTCCCTTTTAACTCACAGGACCGGTACGGGGATGCTACATTTAGTTACATATAGATGTCCAGACTGCTATTTATGATTTTCACCTTCATCGGCGCTGGACATCCCCTGAACAAGCCCTACAATCCCCGCGTACTTTTATTATTCAGGATGCATCATGACCCCCGAACATCTCCCAACCGAACAGTACGACGCTCAGCTCGCCGAGAAAGTCACTCGCCTGCAAACGATGATGACGCCGTTTAGCGCTCCCGCGCCGGAGGTGTTTCGCTCGCCGGTCAGCCACTACCGTATGCGCGCGGAATTCCGCATCTGGCACGACGGTGATGACCTGTACCACATCATGTTCGACCAGCAGACCAAGAACCGCATCCGCGTAGACGCTTTCCCTGCGGCAAGCCAGCTCATCAACACCCTGATGACCGCCGTGCTCGACGGCGTTCGCGATAACCGCGCGCTGCGCCACAAGCTATTCCAGATTGACTACCTCACTACCCTGAGCAATCAGGCGGTGGTCTCGCTGCTGTACCACAAAAAACTCGACGACGAGTGGCGCGAACAGGCCGAAGCGCTGCGTGACGCGCTGCGCGCACAGGGGCTAAAAGTGCACCTGATTGGCCGCGCAACCAAAACCAAAATCGCGCTGGATCAAGACTATATTGATGAGCGCCTGCCGGTTGCGGGCAAAGAGATGATCTATCGTCAGGTAGAGAACAGCTTCACCCAGCCGAACGCCGCGATGAACATTCAGATGCTGGAGTGGGCGCTGGATGCTACGCAGAATTCCAACGGCGACTTGCTGGAGCTGTACTGTGGCAACGGTAATTTTTCGCTGGCGCTGGCGCGCAACTTTAACCGCGTACTGGCGACCGAAATTGCCAAACCGTCCGTGGCGGCAGCGCAGTACAACATTGCGGCCAACCAGATAGATAACGTGCAGATTATCCGCATGGCGGCAGAAGAGTTTACTCAGGCGATGAACGGCGTACGGGAATTTAACCGTCTGCAGGGCATTGACCTGAAAAGCTACCAATGCGAGACGATTTTCGTCGACCCACCGCGCAGCGGCCTGGACAGCGAAACCGAGAAGATGGTGCAGGCATATCCGAACATTCTGTACATCTCCTGTAACCCAGAGACGCTGTGCCAGAACCTGGAAACGTTGAGCCAGACGCACAATATTTCACGCCTGGCGCTATTCGATCAGTTCCCGTATACCCATCATATGGAATGCGGTGTGCTGTTAACGAAGAAGCAAAACTGAACGTAGGCCGGATAAGCATCGCGCCATCCGGCAGTTTCTGAGCAGATTGCCGGATGGCGGCTTTGCCTTATCCGGCCTACAACTTACTGCTATTCCTGCTTGCGGCTACGCATCTTCACGCCAATCCAGAAGACCATCACCACCGACAGTACCGCCGGGAAGAAGTTAGAGCCGATGTCCGGGTACTCTGCGCGCACCACGGTGCTGTACAACAGCACGCCAAGAATAAAGCAGGCGGCCGCCAGGCCCGGTAACCCGACCGGCATTGTACGGTTCTGATAACGTTGATGCAGGCAGTACACCGTCAGCACCAGCGCAATAATTGGAAATATAGAGAAAGGTACGATGGAGCTGAACAGCGCCGCAAACGTCCCGTTGATCGATAAGCCAGCCAACAGCGCCAGCAGCAGCGTACCTTTATCTTGACCTGACTGTTTCATTGCTCGTCTACCACCTTATTCGGACTGATGTGTCATCTTCTCTTGTTCACGGCGATACCAGTAGTATGCGCCCTTGGAGATCATCCGTAACTGCAGCACCAGCCGCTCTTCCAGCTGTCGACGCTGCTCAAGGCCTACATCCAGAGCCTCCGCTCCCGCGCTAAATACGATAGTCACCATCGCCTCAGCCTGCGCTTCCGTAAAGGCTCGAGGCATATGGTTTTCGATTTCCAGATAGTCGGCAAGTTCCGCGATAAAATGCTGAATCTCGCGGGCGACCGCGGCGCGAAATGCCGCAGAGGTGCCTGAACGCTCGCGCAGCAGCAGGCGGAAAGCGTTCGGGTTATTACCAATAAATTCCATAAAGGTTGAGACGGAAGTGCGGATAACGCTGCCGCCTTTGGCGATACGCTGGCGTGCCTGGCGCATCAACTGACGCAGCATCAGACCGCTCTCATCGACCATGGTCAGCCCAAGCTCATCCACATCGCGGAAATGACGATAAAAGGAGGTTGGCGCAATCCCAGCCTCGCGCGCCACTTCACGCAGGCTCAAGCTGGCAAAACTACGCTCGGCACTGAGTTGACTAAATGCCGCTTCCACCAGCGAACGCCGGGTTTTTTCTTTTTGTTGCGCTCTAACACCCATCACGATGACTGAATCCTTCCACAAGCCGTGTTGGCACTATACCAGAGATTAAAACGAATCGACTTACGCAGCTTTGTTAATGATTGTTTACATGCTATTTATGCTATTTCGTATGAAAAAAGCCCAACGATAATTGGGTTATTACTTCGATGATGTTATGATTCTGTTGCTTTTATGTATAAGAACAGGTAAGCCTTACCATGCCACATTCCTACGATTATGATGCAATAGTAATTGGTTCCGGCCCCGGCGGCGAAGGCGCTGCTATGGGTCTGGTGAAGCAAGGAGCCCGTGTCGCCGTTATTGAGCGTTATCATAATGTCGGCGGCGGCTGTACCCACTGGGGTACCATCCCGTCCAAAGCCCTTCGCCACGCCGTTAGCCGTATTATCGAATTCAACCAGAACCCTCTCTACAGCGACCACAGCCGACTTCTCCGCTCCTCATTTGCCGACATCCTGAATCATGCCGATAGCGTTATCAATCAGCAAACTCACATGCGTCAGGGCTTTTATGAGCGTAATCACTGTGAAATGTTGCAGGGTGACGCCCGCTTCGTCGATGAGCACACCATCGCGCTGGAGTGTCCGGACGGTTCCGTCGAAACATTCACCGCCGATAAGTTCGTGATTGCCTGCGGCTCACGCCCGTATCGCCCGGCCGACGTCGACTTTACCCACCCGCGCGTTTACGACAGCGACTCGATTCTCAGCCTGCACCACGAACCGCGCCACGTGATTATCTACGGCGCAGGGGTTATCGGCTGCGAATATGCGTCTATCTTCCGTGGGATGGAGGTTAAGGTTGATCTCATTAACACCCGCGACCGCCTGCTGGCCTTCCTCGATCAGGAAATGTCAGACTCCCTCTCTTACCACTTCTGGAACAGCGGCGTCGTCATTCGCCACAACGAAGAGTACGAGAAGATTGAAGGCGTGGACGATGGCGTGATCATGCACCTGAAGTCTGGCAAGAAGCTCAAAGCCGACTGTCTGCTGTTCGCCAACGGCCGTACCGGTAACACCGATTCGCTGTCGCTGGAAAACATCGGGCTACAGGCCGATGGCCGTGGCCAGTTGAAAGTGAACAGCATGTACCAGACCGCGCTGCCGCACGTCTATGCCGTCGGTGACGTTATCGGTTATCCAAGCCTGGCTTCGGCTGCTTACGATCAAGGCCGCATTGCCGCGCAGGCGTTAATGAAAGGTGAAGCAAGCACGCACCTGATTGAAGATATCCCAACGGGTATCTACACCATTCCAGAAATCAGCTCTGTCGGCAAAACCGAACAGCAGCTCACAGCAATGAAAGTGCCGTACGAAGTCGGTCGTGCCCAGTTTAAACACCTGGCGCGAGCGCAAATCGTCGGGATGAGCGTGGGTAGCCTAAAGATCCTGTTCCATCGGGAGACCAAGGAGATCCTCGGCATTCACTGCTTTGGCGAGCGCGCGGCCGAAATTATTCATATCGGCCAGGCGATTATGGAGCAGAAAGGTGGCGGTAACACCATTGAGTACTTCGTTAACACCACCTTTAACTACCCGACCATGGCGGAAGCCTATCGGGTAGCGGCGCTAAACGGCTTAAACCGCCTGTTTTAACGCTTTGTCAAAATGGCCGTCCATCGTTTCACGGACGGCCTCTGCCAGCTGCTCATAGCGACCGCGCAGAGGCGATCCCGGACGATAGACCAGGCCAACGGTACGGCGTGGTTCCGGCTTAATGCACGGCAGGTACACCACGCCATCGCGTTGGCGTTCCTGCGGCACGGCTAGCGCTGGCAGCAACGTAATACCGCTACCCGCCGCCACCATATTGCGCAGCGTTTCCAGACTGGTTGCGCGGAAGTGGGTATCTTCATCCGCACCCGCTTCAAAACAGAAGCCCATGGCCTGGTCACGCAGGCAGTGTCCGTCTTCCAGCATCAGCAGCTTCTCACCGGCCAGATCCGACATCGGCACGCGATCGCGCTCCGCCCACGGGTGATCGGCATAGATCGCCAGCATCATCGGCTCGTCGAACAGCGGCACCTCAATAAAGGCTTCGCTCTCTTTCACCAGCGCCAGAATCGCACAGTCCAGTTTGCCGCTGTCGAGCTGCGCCAGCAGTTGATGGGTCTGCGCTTCATGCAGATACATTTCGAGCTTCGGGAAGGTCTGGTGCAACATTGGGATAATATGAGGCAGCAGGTACGGGCCAACGGTTGGGATCAGGCCGATATGCAACGGGCCGGACATGGTCTCCCCCTGCTGGCTTGCCATCTCCTTCAGCACTTTGACCTCGCGTAACACGGTACGCGCCTGATCCACCAGCAGCAGCCCCGCCTGGGTGAACAGCACTTTGCGGCTGGTACGCTCCAGCAGCATGACGCCCAGTTCATCTTCCAGCTTACGAATCTGCCCACTCAGGGTCGGCTGGCTGACATGGCAGGAATCTGCCGCCCGGCGGAAGTGCCGGTGTTCAGCTAACGCCACCAGGTATTCAAGATCACGAATATTCATTATTCATCCTCCATCGCCACGATAGTTCATGGCGATAGATAGAATAGCAATGAATGATTATCCCTATCAAGGGTTCTGTTCAATAATACACCACAGAAACAGGTGGCCCTTGTTTAACCCTTGAAGTCGTCACACTGATTCGGAGTTTCTCTCAAACTCGACAAATAAAGCCAACATGAACGTTTGCGGGCCCCGTGGCCCGCTTTTTTTGGCCGTAAAAAACCCGGCGTCGCTGCGCTCGGCCGGGCTACAAAGACAAAGATTACGCGAGGCGTGCTTTCGCGTCGCTAATCGCCTGCGCCACCTGCTTCGGTGATACGCCGCCTTTCGCTGCACGCTTATCGAGGCAGGATTGCAGCGACAGAATCGGGTAGACATCTTCGCCAATCACCGCGCTGAATTTTTGCAGGTCGGCCAGCGCCAGATCTTCCAGCGGTTTGCCCTGAGCAATAGCTTCAACCACCGCTTCACCGACGATATGGTGCGCTTCACGGAATGGAACGCCTTTCGCCACCAGATAGTCCGCCAGCTCGGTGGCGTTCGCATAACCCTGCTGCGCCGCTTCCTGGCACCGTGGACGTTTCACCTGAATACCGTCCAGCACCAGCGCCGCCATATGCAGGCAGTCCATCCAGGTATCGAGCGCATCAAATACGCCCTCTTTGTCTTCCTGCATGTCTTTATTGTAGGCCAGCGGCAGACCTTTCAAGGTCATCATCATGCCGGTCAGCGCACCCTGTACGCGGCCACACTTGCCGCGGATAAGCTCGAGCGCATCCGGGTTTTTCTTCTGCGGCATCAGGGAAGAACCTGAAGTCACGCGGTCAGACAGCTCAACAAAGCCTGCTTCACCGGTATTAAAGAAGATCAGATCTTCAGCAAAGCGCGACAGATGCACCATGCCAATAGACGCATCAGACAGCAGTTCCAGCACGTGGTCACGGTCAGAAACGCTGTCCAGGCTGTTACGGGTCGCGGACGCAAAGCCCAGCCAGCCTGCCAGCTGCTCACGGTCGATTTCATAGGCGGTACCCGCCAGCGCGCCGCAGCCCAGCGGGCTTACATCAAGACGCTTAAGGGTATCCTGCAGGCGGCTTTCGTCACGCGCCAGCATCTCAACGTAGGCCAGGCACCAATGCGCGAAGGTGACCGGCTGCGCGCGCTGCAGGTGCGTATAGCCCGGCATCACCGCATCCTGGTTTGCCTGCGCGGTGTCGACCAGCGCACTTTGCAGCTGGCGGATTGCCGTCAGCAGCTCAGCAACGGTATCTTTGCACCACAGTTTGAGGTCGGTCGCGACCTGGTCGTTACGGCTACGGCCGGTGTGCAGCTTTTTACCCAGTTGACCCACTTTGTCGATAAGCTTGCCTTCAACCCAGCTATGGATATCTTCAGCATCGCTTTCCAGAATCTGCTGCGGGTTTGCCCGCACTTCTTCCAGCAGCACGCCCAGCGCGGCTTCCAGTTGAGATTGCTCATCCGCCGTCAGAACGCCAACCGTCACCAGCGCTTTGGACCAGGCAACAGAGCCAACGATATCCTGCTCCGCCAGGCGATAGTCAAAGCGTAAAGAGTCATTGAACTGTTTGAACCGCTGATCCGCTGCCTGAGTAAAACGCCCACCCCAAAGTGCCATAACATGCTTCCTTAATTTCTTCGATTTCACTGCCGGATGGCGCTACGCTTATCCGGCCTACAGGTTCTGTTCACGTAGGCCCGATAAGGCGTAGCCGCCATCGGGCGCATAAATAGTTAAGCCAGAATACGCGTACCGATCGGCGTGCCGTTAAACAGCGCCGGCAGCTGCTCCGCGTGACGCCATGAAGCGATATCTACCGGACGACCCAGCGTACGTGCCGCATCAAGCGCCGCGTTCACCTTCACAATCATCCCATCGGTAATAATGCCCTGCTCGATCAGCTGTTCAGCCTTCGCCGCCGTCATTTCGGCAATACGCTGGCCTTTACCGTCGAGAATACCGCTCACATCGGAGAGCAGAATCAGGTCTGCGCCAAGCGTTGCCGCCAGCGCGGTTGCCGCCTGGTCAGCGTTAACGTTCATCAGTTGCCCTTCGGCGGTCACGCCAATCGAGCTCACCACCGGCAGGAAACCGCCTTCCAGCAGCAGATTAATCAGTTTAGGTGAACCCGGCTGCGCCAGGCCCACGTGGCCTAGTTCTTCATCCAGCTTCGTCACCTGCACGCTGTCGCCATCGCCGAGGAACAGGCCAACAGAGGCGATATCATGCTTCTTCGCCCACGCCAGCAGCGTTTTGTTGGCGGTACCCGCCAGCGCGCCGGTAATGATGTCGATTTGATCGGCAGGAGTGACGCGCAGACCATTTTTCTTTTTCACCGGCAGGTTGAGCTGCTTCATCAGCTCATCCACCACGCAGCCGCCGCCGTGGACAATCACCAGCGGGCGCTGATGCGACTCGCGGTAGTTGACCAGCGCGGTAAACAGGCGCTCCAGCGCTTCTTCGCTATCCAGTAACACGCCGCCCAGTTTGATAATTAATGGATTCATCGTCGTCACACCTTAAATAAGAGACTGCGTCTCAGCAAAGCCGAAACGGATATTGGCGCACTGCACGGCCTGTGCGGCAGCGCCTTTCAATAGGTTGTCTTCGGTCGCCACGACGATCAGGTGCTCGCCCTGCACCGCAAAACCGATATCGCAGAACGGCAGGCCGACCACGTTTTTCAGTGCCGGAACGCCCTTCTCGTATAAACGTACCATCGGCTTGTCACCGTAGGCCTGTTGTAAGGTTTCCGCCACCTGCGCATGGGTCACGCCCGGCTTCAGACGGCAGGTAATGGTTTCCAGAATGCCGCGCGGGAAGTTGCCCAGATGCGGGGTGAAAATCACCTCTGCGCCCAGGTGGCTGGCGATTTCCGGCTGATGGCGATGGGTGAACACGCCGTACGGTTGCAGGCTCACTTCACAGAAGCTGTTGGAGAACGCTGCTTTACGCCCTGCGCCGCTCACGCCGCTGGTTGCGTTAATCACCGGCCATTGCGTGAGATCCAGCAAATTCCCATCAATCAACGGTTTTAAGGAAAGCTGCGCCGCCGTCGGATAACAGCCCGGCACCGCAATCAGGTTCGCCTCTTTCAGCGCCTCGGCGCTCCACTCGGCCAGGCCATACACCGCCTGCGCCAGCAGCTCAGGATGCTGATGGGTAAACCCGTAGTATTTTTCATAGAAGGCGCCGTCGTTCACACGGAACGCACCGGAAAGGTCGAACACCACGCAGCCTGCCGCGAGGAACTGCGGGGCCAGATCGTGACTCACTTCGTGGGCGGTCGCCAGGAACACCACATCAACACCGGCGCTGAACTCACTGATATCGGACATCGGCTGCAGCGGCAGATCGACAATCCCTTTCAGCTGTGGATGCAAATCGGAGATTAACTTTCCTGCATCATTGCTTTGCGCTGAGACCGTCAAAGCGGTTATGTTCATATGAGGATGGCGATTTACATAGGTCACAAGCTCTGCGCCAGCGTAACCGCTCGCGCCCACAATCAGCGTATTCAACATCGGGGCCGTTTACCTTCTTATGTCTGTTTGCCTGATTAAGCGTTTTCTATTCACCCTACCGTTGGTGGGTTTTCTTACGCCTAATGATAATGTATTTTTATTCACAAATACTGCATGAATATTGATACTATCATGACCCGAGGTGTGTCAACAATGAAAAACAATTTACCCCCATTTATCGAGATTTACCGTGCGTTGATCGGCACTCCTTCCATCAGTGCAACCGAAGAAGCGCTCGATCAGAGCAATGCGTCTTTAATCACTCTGCTTGCTGACTGGTTCGCCTCGTTAGGCTTCAATGTCGAAGTGCAGCCCGTTCCCGGCACGCGCAACAAATTCAACCTGCTGGCCAGCACCGGACACGGCGCAGGCGGGCTGCTGCTCGCCGGTCATACCGATACCGTACCGTTCGACGACGGACGCTGGACCCGCGACCCATTCACCCTCACCGAGCACGACAACAAGCTCTACGGTCTGGGTACCGCCGACATGAAAGGCTTCTTCGCCTTTATTCTGGACGCGCTGCGTGATGTTGACGTGACGACGCTTAAAAAGCCGCTCTATATCCTGGCAACCGCCGATGAAGAGACCAGCATGGCGGGCGCTCGCTACTTCTCTGAATCCACAGCGCTTCGCCCGGACTGCGCCATCATCGGTGAACCGACCTCACTGCAACCGGTACGCGCGCATAAAGGCCATATGTCGAACGCCATTCGCGTGATGGGCCAGTCCGGCCACTCCAGCGACCCAGCGCGCGGCGTCAACGCCATTGAGATCATGCACGACGCCATTGGCCGCGTGATGCAACTGCGCGATTCGCTGAAAGAGCGCTATCACTACGAAGCATTTACCGTACCGTATCCAACGCTCAACCTCGGCGCGATCCACGGCGGCGACGCCTCCAACCGCATCTGTGCCTGCTGCGAGCTGCATATGGATATTCGCCCATTGCCTGGCATGACCCTGAACGATCTCAACGGTCTGCTGGATGAAGCGCTGGAGCCGGTAAGCGCACAATGGCCGGGACGCTTGACGGTGAGCGAGCTGCATCCGCCGATTCCAGGCTACGAATGCCCGCCGGATCACCAGCTGGTGCAGGTGCTGGAAAAACTGCTCGGTACGAAGACCGAAGTGGTGAACTACTGCACCGAAGCACCGTTTATCCAGACCCTGTGTCCGACTATCGTTTTAGGCCCAGGCTCTATTAACCAGGCGCATCAGCCGGATGAGTACCTGGAAACACGCTTTATTAAGCCGACGCGCGAGCTGATTACCCAGGTGGTGCATCACTTCTGCTGGCACTAATGAATCTTGCCCGGTGGCGCTACGCTTACCGGGCCTACCCCCGCCCGTAGGCCGGATAAGCGCAGCGCCATCCGGCATCTCTAAGCCGCGATCTCCCTCACATCTTCATAAGCATTTCTTATCTGGCACGATACGAATTAACTTTCATAAATTGTCGCGATTTATTCGTTTGCTGAAGCGATTTCGCAGCAATTGACGTACGGGTTTTTACGTGGCTTTATAAAAGAGGTGTCTTTATCTCGCCCTTACGTTCCAGGGGTTGGGATATAACAAAATAAAATGAGATGGGGTGTCTGGGTTAATGAACGAACAATATTCCGCGTTGCGTAGTAATGTCAGTATGCTCGGTAAAGTGCTAGGCGATACCATCAAGGATGCGCTTGGCGAGAACATTCTTGACCGTGTAGAAACGATCCGTAAGTTGTCCAAATCTTCTCGTGCGGGCAATGAAGCCAATCGCCAGGAGCTGCTCACCACGCTGCAGAACCTGTCCAACGATGAGCTGCTGCCGGTCGCCCGCGCGTTCAGTCAGTTCCTGAACCTGGCCAACACCGCCGAGCAGTATCACAGCATTTCGCCAAAAGGCGAAGCGGCAAGCAACCCGGAAGTGATTGCTCGTACCCTGCGTAAACTCAAAGACCAACCTAATCTCAACGAAACTATCATCAAAAAAGCCGTTGAATCCCTGTCGCTGGAGCTGGTACTCACCGCGCACCCAACCGAAATCACGCGTCGTACCCTGATTCACAAAATGGGTGAGATCAACAACTGCTTAAAGCAGCTCGATAACACCGATATCGCCGACTACGAACGCAACCAGGTGATGCGCCGTCTGCGCCAGCTGATTGCCCAGTCCTGGCACACCGATGAAATTCGTAAGCATCGTCCAAGCCCGGTTGATGAGGCCAAATGGGGCTTTGCGGTGGTGGAAAACAGCCTGTGGGAAGGCGTACCCAACTACCTGCGCGAACTGAATGAACAGCTGGAAGAGAACCTCGGTTACCAGCTACCGGTCGATTTCGTGCCGGTACGCTTCACCTCCTGGATGGGCGGCGACCGCGACGGCAACCCGAACGTCACCGCAGAAATCACCCGCCACGTGCTGCTGCTCAGCCGCTGGAAAGCGACCGACCTATTCCTGAAAGATATTCAGATCCTGATTTCTGAGCTGTCGATGGTCGAGTGTACCGACGAACTGCGCGAGCTGGTTGGTGAAGCCGGTGCCACCGAGCCGTACCGCTTCCTGATGAAAAACCTGCGTACCCGCCTGCTGTCAACCCAAGCCTGGCTGGAAGCGCGCCTGAAAGGCGAGCGTCTACCGAAACCGGCGGGCCTTATCAGCCAGAACGAACAGCTGTGGGAACCGCTGTACGCCTGCTATAAATCGCTGCAGGCCTGCGGGATGGGCATTATCGCCAACGGCGAACTGCTCGATACCCTGCGTCGCGTGAAGTGTTTTGGCGTGCCGCTGGTGCGTATCGACGTGCGTCAGGAAAGCACCCGTCACACCGAAGCGCTGGGCGAGCTGACTCGCTATCTGGGCATCGGCGACTACGAAAGCTGGTCGGAAGCCGACAAGCAGGCCTTCCTGATCCGCGAACTGAATTCCAAACGTCCGCTTCTCCCGCGTAGCTGGGAGCCAAGCAACGAAACCCGCGAAGTTCTTAATACCTGTAAAGCGATTGTCGATGCCCCTGTCGGCTCAGTCGCCGCCTACGTTATTTCAATGGCAAAAACGCCGTCTGACGTGCTGGCGGTTCATCTGCTGCTGAAAGAAGCGGGCATTACCTTCGCACTGCCGGTTGCTCCGCTGTTCGAAACCCTCGACGACCTGAACAACGCCGACGACGTCATGACCCAGCTTCTGGGCATCGACTGGTATCGCGGCTTTATTCAGGGCAAACAGATGGTGATGATTGGCTATTCCGACTCCGCAAAAGATGCGGGCGTCATGGCGGCATCCTGGGCGCAGTACCAGGCGCAAGATGCTCTGATCAAAACCTGTGAGAAAGCGGGCATCGAGCTGACGCTGTTCCACGGTCGCGGTGGTTCCATTGGCCGCGGCGGCGCACCGGCTCACGCTGCGCTGCTCTCTCAGCCTCCGGGAAGCCTGAAAGGTGGCCTGCGTGTGACCGAACAGGGCGAGATGATCCGCTTCAAATACGGTCTGCCGGAAATCACCGTCAGCAGCCTGTCGCTGTACACCAGCGCCATTCTGGAAGCGAACCTGCTGCCACCGCCGGAACCAAAAGAAGAGTGGCGCGGCATCATGGACGAACTGTCGGATATCTCCTGCGAGATGTACCGCGGCTACGTGCGTGAAAACAAAGATTTCGTGCCGTACTTCCGTTCTGCTACACCGGAGCAGGAGTTGGGCAAACTGCCATTGGGTTCACGTCCGGCAAAACGTCGCGCAACCGGCGGCGTCGAGTCCCTGCGTGCAATTCCATGGATCTTCGCCTGGACGCAGAACCGCCTGATGCTGCCAGCCTGGCTGGGTGCCGGTGCCGCGCTGCAAAAAGTGGTCGAAGATGGCAAACAGAGCAAGCTGGAAGCCATGTGTCGCGACTGGCCGTTCTTCTCAACCCGCCTGGGCATGCTGGAGATGGTCTACTCGAAAGCTGACCTGTGGCTGGCGGAATACTACGATCAGCGTCTGGTGAAAAAAGAGCTGTGGGGTCTGGGTACCGAACTGCGCGACCAGCTGGAAGCCGACATCAAAGTGGTGCTGGATATCGCTAACGATGCGCACCTGATGGCCGACCTGCCGTGGATTGCCGAGTCTATCCAGCTACGTAACGTCTACACCGACCCGCTGAACGTTCTGCAGGCCGAACTGCTGCACCGTTCACGTAAAGCGGAAGAAGAAGGCCAGGAACCAAACCATAACGTTGAGCAAGCGCTGATGGTCACCATCGCGGGCGTTGCTGCGGGTATGCGTAACACAGGTTAATCTCTCCCCCATGTAGCCCGGCCGAGCGAAGCGACGCCGGGAATATGTACAGTGCGGCTCCGGCGTCGGCCGGTCGACCTGCACGCCAAAAGGCCACATTCTTTGTGGCCTTTTTTTATCCTCTCGGTTAAGGTTTCTTCGTTGTTCACTACGACAGGGATCCCCATGCATTCCGACATCAACCCACTGCTTTCCCACATCGCCTCAGGTATCACGCCGCTGCAAAAAATCTGGTTTGCCGGGAATCACTCGCCGGTGCCGGAGATGGCTTTTCAGGTCGATTTTCCCCGGCTGGAGATCTTGCTTGAAGGGCAGCTCACCGACGCTGCGCTGGGTGAGTCCATGCAGGCACTGGATGCACTCTACGTTCCCGCTGGCGGCTGGAATTTCCCACAGTGGCAGAGCCCGGTCACCACGTTAAGCATTCTGTTTGGCAAACAGCAACTGGGGTTTAGCGTGCAGCAATGGGATGGGCAGCAGTTGAAAAACATGGCTAAGCAGCACGTCGCCCGACGAGGCCCGCGCGTCGGCTCTTTCCTGCTGCAAACCATGAGTGAAATTCAGATGCAGCCGCAGGAACAACAAACCGCGCGCCTGATAGCCACCAGCCTGATTAGCCACTGTGCCGATCTGCTCAGCAGCCAAATCCAGACCGCATCGCGCAGCCAGGCGCTGTTCGACGCCATTCGCGAATATATCGATAGCCACTTTGCCGAACCGCTGACCCGTGAATCAGTCGCCCAGGCGTTCTACATCTCCCCCAACTATCTGTCGCACCTGTTCCAGAAAAGCGGGGTGATGGGGTTTAACGAATACCTCAACCACACGCGGCTGGAACACGCCAGACGGTTGTTGAAGGGCTACGACCTGAAGGTCAAAGAGATTGCCCACGCCTGTGGGTTTGTCGACAGCAACTACTTCTGCCGTCTGTTTCGTAAAAATACCGACCGCTCACCGTCAGAGTACCGTCGCCAGTACCACAGCCAGCTGACTACGACAGAATAATATGCGTGTGCTGCGGCGCGGAAAGCAGCTTGCGCACCGCGGTCATGACCTTCTGCGGCTCGCGTAAAAAGGCGCTAATCCCAGACTGCACGTAGCGGCTCTGGGTAAAACGGTCTGCACCGTTCAGCTCAATATCGGTAATCAGGAGCACCGCGTCTGCACGGCGGATATCCTCTTCCGTCAGCGCATTTTCAATGCCGAGCGCACCTTGCGTTTCTATCTTGATCGTCCACTTTTCCTGCTGACAGAGTTTTTCCAGACGTTCCGCCGCCATATACGTGTGGGCAACCCCACTGACGCAGGCCGTTACTGCCACTAGCATTCTTCCGCTCGTTACCGTCATCGTCTCCTCCTTGCAGAAAACAAACGCTGGCGGGCGCAAAAAATCCTTTCGCGCCCGCCAGTTACTGAGTTTCTATTGTATCGGGGTCAAACTTACGCGCTTTGCGCTAAGTGTGCCTCGATCTTATTCATAATAGCGTCGGCGCGTTTAACCGCATCGCTAATATTAACCCGCACGATGGTTTTCCCTGTAAAACGCTCTTCGGCCTTAATGCCGATGTCTTTGGTCAGAATCACCATGTCGGCTGCGGCTACATCGCTCGCCGTCAGCTCATTTTCCTGACCAATTGACCCCTGCGTTTCTACCTTCACGTTCCAGCCTTTCGATTTTGCCGCACTCTCCAGCGCTTCCGCTGCCATATAAGTGTGTGCTACACCGGAAGGACAAGCTGTTACCGCAATAATATTGGTCATAATCTTCTACCTTCTCAATTAGTTAATTTCAAAATCTAAATCTAAGTCGTCTTCTTTTTCGACAACCGCTTTTTTGTTCTTACGCGCCAGGCTTTTCAGGACGTTGACGCTAACCGCAGTCACTACCGCACCAACCACAATCGCTAGCAGGTAGCCCAGCTTGCCTTCAACCACCGGCAGGACAATCAAGCCGCCCCACCCGGCGTAGCACTGTGCCCCCATCAGCGCGGCGGTGACGGTGCCGCAGACGGAACCCAGCATAATGGAAGGGATGACGCGCAGCGGGTCGGCCGCCGCGAACGGAATCGCCCCTTCAGTTACCCCTACGCAGCCCATGACCAGCGCGGCTTTCCCCGCTTCACGCTCTTCATTGTTAAAGTTTTTACGGTTAATCAGCGTTGCCAACCCCAGACCCAGCGGCGGAACGCAGATGCCGACGGCGGCAATCGCCACCACGGTATAGACGCCCTGAGAAACGCAGATCAGCATGAAAGCGTAGGCCACTTTATTCACCGGGCCGCCCATATCGAACGCCAGCATCAGGCCCATAATCACCGCCAGCACCACGATGCTGCCAGCCTGCATGCCTTGCAGCCACTGCGTCAGACTGGAGGTCAGCAGCCCCACCGGCTCGCCCAGCCCCCACATCATGACGCCCGCAGTAATAAAGGTGCCGACGATAGGAATCACGAAGATAGGCATCACCGAGCGCAGCACTTTGTGCACCGGAATTTTCTTCAGGTAGTAGACCACGATGCCGCCAATAATCCCGGCAATCAGCGCGCCGAAGAAGCCCGCACCAAAGCTATTACCTACCCACGCGCCGATGGCGCAAGGCGCCAGCGCAGAACGTTCAGCAATCGAGTAACCAATGTAGGCGGCCAGGAACGGTACCATCAGCGTCAGGCCCGCGACGCCAATATCAAATAGCTTTTTCAGGTTAGGGTCGGTTGCTACATCAGGTACGGCCCCTTTGCCGTACAGCATGACGGAGACGGCCAGTAAAATGCCGCCTGCAACAACAAACGGGATCATGTGCGACACACCAGTCATTAAATGCTGACGGGTGTTTTTGAGTATTTGCACCAATTCTTTCATCAGTCGCTCCTGGGCTTCTTTGGCCCATGTCTATTAGGGTGTTGTGGCAAACAATAGGCAATTGGCGGCGGGACAGACAGTGGATAAAAAGTGCATTTACTGGATTTTTGTAATATCAGAAGAAAAATGCGAGCGACCTCAAAGTTAGCGCAACAACGCGGAAAATACACCAGGCGAGCAACCTGTGAGGTTGCTCGCATTTTCCAGCAGACCATACATTTGTCCAGTTTTTGACATAAATGTCAGATAGCATGGCCCTTCACAAGCCCCCTATTCTGTTACCCATATCGAATGATTTGGGAGAGAAGGTTATGGCATTGGTTGTTGAATTTGTCTGTGAATTACCGAACGGCGTCCACGCCCGCCCGGCCAGTCACGTAGAGACGCTGTGCAACACATTTAGCTGCGATATTGAGTGGCATAACCTGCGCACGGACCGTAAGGGCAATGCTAAAAGCGCGCTGGCGATTATCGGCACCGATACGCTGTCGGGCGATAGCTGCCGCCTGCTGCTGAACGGTGCGGATGAACAGAGCGCGCATCAACGCCTCTCCGCCTGGCTGAAAGAGGAGTTTCCCCTGTGCGATGCGCCGCTGGCGCAGGTTGCCAACGTAGAGCAGGAGGCACTGCCGGAGTCCTTAACTCGCCTCAACCCGACGCTATTTCGCGCGCTACCGGTCTGCAACGGCAGCGCGGGCGGCGTGCTCACTCGCCTTGCGGCGCTGGATCTCAACAACCTCGGTGAACTGCCGCCCGCCAAAAGCGCAGAGCAAGAACAAGCAGCGCTGGATAGTGGCCTGACACGGCTGGTCAGAACGCTGGAACTGCGGCTGTTAGACAACGACAGCACCGCCAGCGCCATCCTGGAAGCGCACCGTTCGCTCGCCACCGATACCTCGCTGCGCCAGCATTTACTGGCAGGCGTGAATAACGGTCTGAGCTGCGCGCAGGCCATCATTGAGAGCGCCAACCACTTCTGCGCCGAATTTGCCCGCTCCAGCAGCAGCTATTTACAAGAGCGCGCGCTGGACGTTCGCGACGTCGGCTTCCAGCTGCTGCAGCATATTTATGGTGAAGACCGCTTCCCGGCACCGGGCCAGCTTACCCAGCCGTCCATCTGCGTTGCGGAAGAATTGACCCCAAGCCAGTTCCTCGAACTGGACAAAACCCTGCTTAAAGGCCTGCTGCTGCAAAGCGGCGGCACCACCTCGCACACGGTCATTCTCGCTCGCTCCTTTAATATTCCGACCCTCGTGGGCGTGGAGATTGATGCACTGACGCCGTGGCAGAATCAGCCGGTTTACCTCGACGGCAACGCGGGCGCGGTGATTGTTGCCCCAACTGAGGCCATCTCCCGTTACTACCAGCAGGAAGCACGCGTACAGGCCGCCATTCGCGAACAGCAAAGCGTGTGGCTGCATAAAGAAGCGCGCACCGTCGACGGCATTCGTCTGGAAGTTGCCGCCAACATTGCCCACTCCGTTGAAGCACAGGCAGCCTTTGGCAATGGCGCGGAGGCCGTCGGCCTGTTCCGCACCGAAATGCTCTATATGGACAGAGCCAGTGAACCGAGCGAGAGCGAGCTGTATAACATTTTCTGCCAGGCGCTGGAGTCCGCCGAAGGGCGTAGCATTATTATCCGTACCATGGACATCGGCGGCGATAAGCCGGTGGATTACCTCAACATTCCGGCAGAGAACAACCCGTTCCTTGGCTACCGTGCAGTGCGCATTTATGAAGAGTACTCCGCACTGTTCACCACCCAGCTGCGCGCGATTCTCCGCGCTTCCGCCCACGGCAGCCTGAAAATCATGATTCCGATGATCTCCTCCATGGAAGAGATTTTATGGGTCAAAGAGAAGGTGGCCGAAGCTAAACAACAGTTGCGCAGCGAACACGTGCCGTTTGATGAGCGCATTCCGCTGGGCATCATGCTGGAAGTACCGTCGGTGATGTTCATCATCGATCAGTGCTGTGAAGAAATTGATTTCTTCAGTATCGGCAGCAACGACCTGACCCAGTATCTGCTGGCGGTTGACCGCGATAACGCCAAAGTAACCCGTCACTACAACAGTCTGAATCCTGCCTTCCTGCGCGCCCTCGATTTCGCCGTGCAGGCGGTGCATCGTCAGGGGAAATGGATTGGCCTGTGCGGCGAGCTGGGCGCCAAAGGCTCGGTACTGCCGCTGCTGGTTGGGCTCGGAATGGATGAAATCAGCATGAGCGCGCCGTCGATTCCGGCGACCAAAGCGCGTCTGGCACAGCTCGACAGCCGCGCCTGCCGTCAGTTGCTCAACCAGGCAATGGCCTGCCGTACGTCGTTGGAAGTGGAACATCTGCTCGCCCAGTTCCGCATGAGCCAGCAGGACGCCCCGCTGATTACCCCGCGCTGTATTTCGCTCGACAACGACTGGCGCAGCAAAGAAGAGGTCATCAAAGGGATGACCGACAACCTGCTGCTCGCCGGACGCTGCCGTTACCCGCGCAAGCTGGAAGCCGACCTGTGGGCGCGAGAAGCGGTCTTCTCCACCGGACTGGGTTTCAGCTTTGCCATTCCGCACAGCAAGTCTGAACATATTGAGCAATCGACCATCAGCGTCGCCCGCCTGCCCGCACCGGTGGCTTGGGGCGATGACGAGGCGCAGTTCATCATTATGCTGACGCTGAACAAACATGCCGCCGGAGACCAGCATATGCGCATCTTCTCGCGCCTGGCCCGCCGCATCATGCATGAAGAATTCCGCAGCGCTCTGGTTAACGCCGCCTCTGCCGACGCTATCGCCAGCCTGCTGCAACACGAACTGGAACTTTAAGAGGAAATAGCATGGAACTGTATCTGGATACCGCCAACGTGCAGGAAGTGGAACGTCTGGCCCGTATTTTTCCGATTGTCGGTGTCACCACCAACCCGAGCATCGTAGCCGCTAGCCGCGAATCCATCTGGGACGTGCTGCCGCGACTGAAAAAAGCCGTGGGCGAAAACGGCACCCTGTTTGCCCAGACCATGAGCCGCACCGCCGAAGGCATGGTCGCCGACGCGCGTAAGCTGAATGACGCGGTGCCGGGAATTGTGGTGAAGGTTCCGGTCACCGCTGAAGGTCTTGCGGCCATTAAGCTCCTGAAAAAAGAAGGTATCCCAACGCTTGGCACCGCCGTCTACAGCGCCTCTCAGGGGCTACTGGCGGCGCTGGCCGGTGCAAAATACGTTGCGCCATACGTCAACCGCGTTGATGCACAAGGCGGGGACGGCATTCGTATGGTTCAGGAGCTGCAATCGTTGCTGGAACTGCACGCCCCGGAGAGCAAAGTGCTGGCCGCCAGTTTCAAAACCCCACGTCAGGCGTTGGACTGTTTATTGGCTGGATGTGAAGCCATCACACTTCCTTTAGATGTAGCGCAACAAATGCTCGGCACTCCCGCAGTAGAGTCAGCTATAGAGAAGTTTGAGCAAGACTGGAAAAACGCATTTGGTAATCTGAACCTGTAGGAGAAATGTATGGATCGCATTATTCAATCACCAGGTAAGTATATTCAGGGTGCAGACGTGATCACGCGTCTTGGTGACTACCTGAAACCAATGGCCAATAGCTGGCTGGTCGTCGGTGATAAGTTCGTGCTGGGATTTGCCGAAGAGACGCTGCGTAAAAGCCTGACCGGCGCAGGCCTGTCCGTTGAAATCGCGCCGTTCGGCGGCGAGTGCTCGCAGAACGAAGTTAACCGTCTGCAAGACGTGGCAAACAGCGCAAAATGCAGCGCCATTTTAGGCATCGGCGGTGGGAAAACGCTGGATACCGCTAAAGCGCTGGCCCACTTTATGAATCTGCCGGTCGCGATTGTTCCCACCATCGCCTCTACCGATGCACCGTGCAGTGCGCTCTCCGTTCTGTATACCGATGACGGTGAATTCGACCGCTATCTGATGCTGCCGCATAACCCGAACATGGTTATCGTCGACACCAAAATTGTCGCCGGTGCCCCAGCACGTCTGCTGGCAGCCGGTATTGGCGATGCGCTGGCCACCTGGTTTGAAGCACGCGCCTGCTCACGCAGCGGCGCCACCACCATGGCCGGCGGCAAATGCACCCAAGCCGCGCTGGCGCTGGCCGAGCTGTGCTACAACACGCTAATTGAAGAAGGCGAAAAAGCAATGCTGGCCGCCGAGCAGCACGTGGTGACTCCAGCGTTGGAGCGCGTGATTGAGGCCAACACCTATCTGAGCGGCGTCGGCTTTGAGAGCGGTGGTCTGGCCGCAGCACACGCCATCCACAACGGCATGACGGCGATTCCGGACGCGCATCATTATTACCATGGTGAGAAAGTCGCGTTTGGTACGCTGACTCAGCTGGTTCTGGAAAACGCCTCGGTGGAAGAAATTGAAACCGTTGCCGCCCTGTGCCACAGCGTCGGCCTGCCGATCACCCTGGCGCAGCTGGATATCAAAGAAGATATTCCGGCGAAAATGCGCCTGGTCGCGGAAGCGGCCTGCGCCGAAGGGGAAACCATCCACAACATGCCTGGCGGCGCGGACCCTGACCGTGTTTACGCGGCGCTGTTGGTGGCCGATCAGTATGGGCAGCGTTTTCTGCACGAGTGGGAGTAATGAAATAAAGTAACCCGGCCGAACGAAGTGACGCCGGGATCTCCCCGGAGTCGCCGCTAACGCGTCTCGTCAGGGCTACCTTAAGCCCACAAACAAAAATCCCCGCTTTCGCGGGGATTTTTTATTCCATCACGCCCACCTTACAGCAGGTCGAAACGGTCCAGGTTCATCACTTTCACCCATGCCGCCACGAAGTCTTTCACAAACTTCTCTTTCGCATCGCTGGAAGCATAAACCTCAGCCAGCGCGCGCAGTACGGCGTTAGAGCCAAAGACCAGGTCAGCGCGCGTTGCGGTGTATTTCACCTCACCGCTCGCACGGTCACGGCCTTCAAACAGCTCAGACGTTTCGTCAGTCGCTTTCCACTCGGTGCGCATATCCAGCAGGTTGACGAAGAAGTCAGTGCTGAGCGCGCCCACGTTGTCGGTAAAGACACCGTGGTTACTACCGTCGAAGTTCGCACCCAGTACGCGCATACCACCAACCAGTACGGTCAGTTCCGGCGCAGTCAGGGTCAGCAGCTGTGCTTTGTCGATCAGCAGAGATTCGGTGGTCGCTTCGCCCGGTGCCGCACGATAGTTACGGAAACCATCAGCGATCGGTTTAAGCAGCTCAAACATCTCGATGTCCGTCTGATCCTGACGCGCATCTACGCGACCCGGAGTGAACGGCACTTTGATGTTAACGCCGGCCGCTTTCGCTGCCTGCTCAACGCCCACCACACCTGCCAGCACGATGATATCGGCCAGAGAAGCTTTGTGCGCTGACTTATAGATACCTTCCAGCACCGGCAGAACGCGAGCCGCCGTGGCGTTCACTTCCCAATCACGCTGTGGCGCAAGCGCCAGACGAGCACCGTTCGCACCACCGCGTTTATCACCGCCGCGGAAGGTGGAAGCCGAAGCCCACGCAACCGACACCAGTTCGCTCACGGAGAGGCCGGACGCTGCAATATCCGCCTTCAAGCTTTCGATATCTTCGGCGGTAGGGTTGAAGAACGCATGTGGCAGCGGATCCTGCCAAATCAGATCTTCACGTGGCACTTCTGGCCCGATGTAACGCGCTTTTGGCCCCATATCACGGTGGGTCAGTTTGAACCACGCGCGGGCAAAAGCTTCGTTAAAGGCCTGCGGGTCGTTCAGGAAGCGGCGAGAAATTTTCTCGAAGTCCGGGTCGAAGCGCAGCGTCAGGTCGGTCACCAGCATGGTTGGTTTACGTTTTTTCGACGGGTCGAACGGATCTGGGATCAGGTCCGGTGCGTCAACCGCTTCAAACTGGATTGCGCCAGCCGGGCTGCGGGTCTGCACCCATTCGTATTTGAACAGGTTCTCGAAGAAGTAGTTGCTCCACTGGGTAGGGGTCTGCGTCCAGACCACTTCCAGACCGGAAGTGATGGCATCTTTACCCGCCCCGCTGCCGAAGCTGTTTGCCCAGCCCAGGCCCTGAGATTCAATAGGAGCTGCTTCCGGATCCGGGCCGACGTGCGTAGCCGAAGCCGCGCCGTGGGTTTTGCCCAACGTGTGACCACCGGCAATCAGCGCTACGGTCTCTTCGTCGTCCATCCCCATGTTACCGAAGGTGGCGCGAATCGCCGCTGCCGCAGACAGCGGTTCACCGCTGGCGTTTGGCCCTTCCGGGTTCACGTAGATGAGGCCCATTTCGGTAGCCGCGAGCGGGCGTTTTGCCAGCTCTTCCGGGTCACGGTGTGCCAGCCAGGCTTTTTCATCACCCCAGTTTACGTCCTGATCCGGTTCCCACACGTCTTCACGCCCGGCACCAAAACCAAAGGTACGGAAGCCAGAGTTTTCCAGCGCCACGTTACCCGCAAGGATATACAGGTCGGCCCAGGAAATTTTCTGCCCATATTTCTGTTTGATTGGCCACAGCAGACGACGCGCCTTATCCAGACTCACGTTATCTGGCCAGGAGTTCAGCGGTGCAAAACGCTGTTGACCGCGCCCTGCGCCACCGCGACCATCGGTAGAACGGTAGGTACCCGCGCCGTGCCATGCCATGCGGATAAACAGCCCCACATAGCTCCCCCAGTCTGCTGGCCACCAGGACTGCGAATCAGTTAACAGCGCACGAATATCACCTTTCAGTGCGGAGTAATCTAATTTGCTGAATTCTTTGCGATAATCGAAGTCTTCACCCAGCGGGTTAGATCGATTGGAATGCTGATTAAGTAAATCAACGCGAAGCTGCTTCGGCCACCAGTCCTTGCTACTGGTGCCAGCGCCGGCGCTTAAATCGTGATCACCACCGTGGTGGAAAGGACATTTACCTGCGTTCTGGATATCGTCTGGCGTGCTCATCACTATGCTCCCTTACAGTATTTATCGTTAAGATATACACCCCTGCTGATAAGTTATAGCTGAAATGACCCACGGATTTGATAGTTAATTCCTCTTATTTTTCCCTTGTCAGAGAGGAATTTCTGCGCAGGTCAGCCTTATCCTTACATAATTTGGGGTAAGTTGACTGTGATCGATCGAGAGAAACGACAAGAAACCCCTCAAAATATAAGGAGTTTCTTATTTCTAAGCAGGGAATTTGAACGCGAGCCGCTGCCCGGTGGCGCTTCGCTTACCGGGCCTACAAAATACCAATGTCGTAGGCCGGATACCGGATAAGCGTAGCGCTATCCGGCAAAATATTACGCCGGACGCACGCCCAGCGTGTGGCAAATGGCGTAGCTCATTTCCGCGCGATTCAGCGTGTAGAAGTGGAAATCTTTCACCCCTTCGCGGCTCAGAATTTTCACCATGTCCATGGCGATGTTCGCGCCCACCAGCTTGCGGGTTTCGGCGTCATCGTCGAGGCCGTCGAACATTGCCGACATCCAGGCAGGAATGCGCACGTTGGTCATGTCGGCAAATTTCTTCGCCTGCTTGAAGTTCGACACCGGCAAAATGCCCGGGATAATTTCCACATCGATGCCCGCCGAGACGCAGCGGTCACGGAAGCGCAGATAGCTTTCGACATCAAAGAAGAACTGGGTGATGGCGCGGTTTGCACCGGCTTCCACTTTACGTCGCAGGTTAAGCAGGTCCGCCTGTGCGCTTTTCGCTTCCGGGTGTACTTCCGGGTACGCTGCCACGGAGATATCAAAGTCGGCCACGTCTTTCAGCAAAGTGACCAGATCGGAGGCATACATTTCCGGCTTGCCGCTGCCTGGCGGCAGGTCACCACGCAGGGCGACGATATGACGGATGCCGTTGTTCCAGTAATCCTGGGCGATAGCACGCAGTTCGTCGCGCGTCGCATCGATACATGTCAGGTGCGGTACCGCTTCCAGACCAGTGCGATCTTTAATACCTTTGATGATGCTGTGCGTACGGTCGCGCTCGCCGGAGTTCGCCCCGTAGGTGACCGACACAAATTTCGGCTTCAGGCTGCTTAGGCGATCGATAGAGTTCCACAGGGTTTGCTCCATTTCACTGGTGCGCGGCGGGAAAAATTCGAAAGAAACGTTAATCTGCCCTGCAACTTCGGCCAGACTCTGGTTCAGCGCTTCCCGCTGGTTGGCGTGAAAAAAGCTCATACCTTACCCCTATCAATCACGTGTCATTATTGTTGTGTTGTAAACATCTATCCGTTTAGACGTCTGGATGTAAAAGTGCCCCAAAAGAGGTCAGGCGTCAATAGAAAAATCCGCGTAAAAAGTGAGTTCTCTGCAATCAAGATGAAAAATTTTCACCTCTCCGGTAAATGGAGCAGGCTGTGCTGTCAGAGAGCGATTTCCCGCACATAAATAGTTTGGCAACCCTCTCACACGCTCCCCGTCTGGTCACATTAACCACACTTTCACTATGGCATAGAATTTGAGAACTAGATCTCATATTTTTCACGCATTCGCCTACTAAACAAAAATTCAATTGCAGACGTTAATGACTTGTTTCACGATAAGTAGAACGTTCTACTATAACGTTATACCTAATATAAACAGGGTTACTAAAAGCACGCACGAAGAGGCGTCTATCGGGGGAAATCAGTATGAGTCTGATTCAAAGTGTTGTTAAATCGCTTTCCAAACTGTCGATGATTGGCCGCGCGCTGATGCTGCCGATCTCGCTTCTGCCCGCGGCGGGTTTGCTGCTGGCGTTCGGGGATAAATTCCATCTGCCGCTGATGATGAACGCCGGTGGGATTATCTTCGACAACCTGCCAATGCTGTTTGCCATCGGCTCTGCCGTCGGCCTGGCCTCCGAATCCGGCATCGCGGCGCTGTCCGCCGCCGTCTCCGTGTTTGTCACCAACATCACCATCAGCACCGTACTGGGCATTACGCCGGAAATGGCGGGACAAGGCGGGAAGTACGCGATGGTGGTGGGGATTCCTACCCTGCAGATGGGCGTCTTTGGCGGCCTGATTTGCGGCATCCTGGCGGCGTGGTGCTTTAACCGCTTCCACAAAATGCAGCTGCCTGAATTCCTCGGCTTCTTCTCCGGCAAACGCTTCGTGGCGATTGCCACCGCGCTGCTGTCGTTCGTGCTCGGTCTGATACTGCCATACATCTGGCAGCACATTCAGGCGGGTATCGATGCGCTGTCTGTGGTTATCAACGGAGATAATCAGGCAGCCTCGACCTTTATCTTCGGGCTGGTTGAACGTGCGCTGATTCCGCTCGGCCTGCCCCACATCTGGTATCCGTCGTTCTGGTACTCCTTCGGCGACTACACCACCCACGCCGGTCAGGTTATCCACGGCGACCAGACTATCTGGTTCAAAATGCTGGAAGAAGGGGTGAAATCCTTCAGCAGCGATACCTACCAGAACGCCGGTAAATTCATGCAGGGCGAGTTCCCGCTGATGCTGTTCGCGCTGCCAGCGGCCTGTCTGGCGATGTACCACGAAGCGCACACTAAGAATAAAAAAATCGCCGCCGGTATTCTGTTCTCCGCCGCGCTGACCTGCTTCCTGACCGGGATCACCGAGCCGGTTGAGTTCACCTTTATCTTCGTGGCGCCAATTCTCTACGTCTTCAACGCCATCATGGCCGGTCTCTCCTACATGGTGATGTATCTGCTGCATGCGCATATCGCCAAGTCGTTCTCGGCCGGGCTTATCGACTACATCTCCTTCGGGATCCTGCCGTCGTTTAACGGCTACCAGACCAACTTCCTGAACGCGATTATCGTCGGTATCCCGATGGGGCTGATTTACTACTTCACCTTCCGCTTTGTGATTCGCCGTTTCGACGTCAAAACGCCGGGCCGCACGGAAACCACGGTCAGCGCCAACGACAAAACCGACGAAGATCTGGCAACGGAGATTATCGACCTGCTGGGCGGCGAGCATAACATCGCTTCCGTGGGTTCCTGCATTACCCGCCTGCGTCTTGAAGTGGCGGATAAAAGGCCGGTGGACAAAGATGGGCTGAACAATATCGGCGCTCGCGGGGTCGTTTTCGTCGGCGATCACGGAATTCAGGTAATATTTGGCGCACGAGCGCAATTTATCGCAGAAACCATGTCGACGATGATTGGCAAATAATCATAAGATTATGATCGGTTGGAGGTTCCCGTTCTGATGGGAGCCTCCTTGTTTTGTGTGGATTAGCGTGACGGCTCAGGGAGCGATTTTTGAAGAAGGTCAGCATAATTGATGTCGCGAAGCGAGCGGGCGTATCGGTTTCTACCGTGTCGCTGGTGCTTCGCCAGAAAGGCAAAATCTCCGATGCCACCATCGAAAAAGTGCAGGCCGCCATTCTTGAGCTGGGCTACGTCCACAACGTCGCCGCCGCCAACCTTCGCGCAAACACTTCCAACCTGATTGGTCTTATTCTTCGCGACTTCAGCGACAGCTTTTCCATCAAAGTGATGGCGAGCATCGTGCAGGAACTGGAAGCGCAGGGCTATATGGTTTTTCTCGGTCAGCCGCTGAACGAGCATGAACACCTGGAGCGCTGCCTGCTGTCTTTCAAGCAACAAGGGGTTGCCGGGGTTATCTATCTGGCCTCCGATTCCCGCCGCGATACGTTACCCGCACAAATTCGTCAGTGCCCGCTGCCGCTGGTTGTTGTCTCGCAGTCACCCATTCAGGATGAGTGCAATCGTGTGCTGCGCGATAACCAACAGGCAGCAAGTCTGGCAACGCGCTATCTGCTTGAGCGCGGTCATCGCTATATCGCCTATCTCGGCGGCCTGGAGAACGACCTGATTCGCCAGCAGCGCCTCGTAGGATTTCGCAACACCCTCACCCGTCTTGGGATTACTCACCGCGAAGAGTTTATCCCTGCCTGCGGCGACGATACCTACGCCGCCAGCGTGGCCACGCGCCAACTGCTGGAAAACAACAACGCGATTACCGCACTGCTTTGCCACTCACCGGATGCCATGATCGGCTGTATTGATGGGATTCATAAGGTGGGACGCACGGTAGGTAAAGATGTCTTCCTGACGCAGCAGGTCGCTCTGATTGGCTTTGAGGATATGCTGCACATCAACCTCACGTCACCTGCCTTTACCTATGTCTCTTCCGCCAGTGAAGAGAGCGGACGGCAGGCAGCCACGCTGATGATCCGCAAGCTCAAAGAGCCTGCACTAGAGAATCAGTCGATTACGCTTTCCGGTCAGTTAGTGACCCGTGAGTCGGCCTGAGCCATCTCCAGAAGCCAGGCAAGACGCGCGGCATTTTCCGGTAACATTACCAGGCCACATTCCACGCAGAGCGCCGTTTCATCAATCGCCCGGAAAACCACGCCCTGGCGCTGAATAGCGGCAAATGAGGCGGGAAACAGGCTCAGCCCTTCGCCGCGAGCAATACGCGCCAGCAGCACATCATGTTCCAGAGGTTCTTCCAGGCAGGCAGGGACATAGCCAACACGACGGAAAATATCGCGGGTAAAGTCGAAGAAAGCCGGATTACGTTCGCGTTTAAACCAGAATAGCGGCCTGCCGTTCAGCGTGCTCAGCGTCAGTCGCTCTTGTTCCGCCTCCGCCCATTGTGCGGACAGCGCCGCAATCAGTGGCTCCTGCCGATTTAGCCGCGTAAGACTGAGCGCCGAGGTCTCCAGCGGTAGCGCGACCAGCGCGGCATCCAGTTTCCCCCGACGTACCTGACGCACCAGCTCCGGCGAGCCATGCCGTACCACGTGCAGCGCCTCCACCTGCGCCGCCAGCACGGCTTCCAGCGAAGCAAAAACGCCCTGCTCAAACGCGGTGGTCAGCCCTATGCGTAGCGACGGTGCTTCTGCCTGCGCGAGTTGGCTCAAGGCCATATAGGTCTCATCCTGCTGCGCCAGCAGCGGGCGAATAATCTCCAGCACCCGCAGTCCATCAGCCGTTAACGTCAGCCCCTTGGTATGCCGGACAAAAAGAGTCACCCCCAGCCGTTCTTCAAGCTGGCGAATATGGCGGCTTAACGGCGGCTGCGACATATATAACCTGTCAGCCGCGCGGCGCATGTTGTTCTCTTCCGCCACCACGGCAAAGTAGCGCAGCAGGCGGATATCCAGAGCGTGCAAGGGAGATGTCGTCATACCGAAAAGGTATCACGGAATCGGTATTATCTAAATGGAACCACGCGCCCTATCCTCTCGCTATACGCTAACTAACGAGGGGCTTATCATGAATTCAGAACGCTATATTACCGGCCAGAAAATGCTGCAACAGGTTGATGGGAAAGGGGGGGATGCCGTTGTCGATAGCCTGAAGGATATCGCGCCGGACTTCGCCCGCTATCTGCTTGAATTTCCGTTTGGCGATATTTATGCGCGTCCGGGTCTGGACCTTCGCAGTCGGGAAATTGCCACCGTCGCCGCGCTCACCGCCATGGGTAACGCCGCACCTCAGCTTAAGGTACACATCGCCGCTGCGCTGCACGTTGGCTTAACGCAGGACGAGATTATTGAGGTGATTATGCAGATGGCGGTTTATGCGGGATTTCCGGCGGCGCTAAACGGCCCGTTCGCCGCAAAAGAGGTGTTTGCGGCGAACAATGAACGCTAATTACAACAGCTGCGCCAGACGGTTGATATCCGACTGAATCGCCCCGGCGGTCACATCGCGACCGGCGCCCGGCCCACGAATCACCAGCGGGTTATCGCGGTACCAGCGGCTTTCAATCGCAAAGACGTTATCGCACGGCAGCAGCGATGCCAGCGGGTGCTCCTGACGCACGGCTTCTACGCCAACGCGGGCTTTACCGTTCGCATCGAATCGCGCCACGTAACGCAGCACCAGTCCCATCTCCTGCGCCGCTTCCAGGCGCTGGAGCATCTGCTCGTTGAGCTCATCGCCATTTTCAAAGAAGTGGTCGATTGAGCCCTCTTCACAGTGCGCGGGCACCAGAGACTCAACGCGTACCTGGTCCGGCTCGATATCGTAGCCCGCTTCACGCGCCAGAATCACCAGCTTACGCATCACGTCTTTACCGGAAAGGTCGACGCGTGGATCGGGTTCAGTCAGCCCCTGCTGCCAGGCCTGATCCACCAGTTCGGTAAACGGCACGCTGCCGTCGAACTGTAAGAACAGCCAGGAGAGCGTCCCGGAGAAGATACCGCTAATCGCCAGAATACTGTCGCCGCTGTCGATCAAGTCGCGCACGGTGTGGTTCACCGGCAGACCCGCGCCGACGGTCGCGTTATACAGCCAGTGGCGGCCGGTTTTATCGAACGCGTCGTGGATCTGGCGATATTTATCGCTGCTGCTGGCCCCGGCCAGCTTGTTGGCGCTGATCACGTGGAAACCGTGGCTGGCGAAATCAAGATACTGATCGGCCAACTGCGGGCTGGCGGTCACGTCCAGTACCACGAGATCGTCGTACGGGTGGGCGCGCATCCACAGGAACAGCGACTCTTCATCCTGTTCAATAGCTTCATCGTCGAAGAAGGCCAGCGCGCGGCTGGCGTCGAGCCCTTCATAGTTCAGCAGGCTGCGGCGGCTATCGACCACCCCGGCCAGCACAAACTCAAAACCGGTGCGGGCAGAAAGCGTGCTTTGCTCACGGGCAAACAGCTCCAGCCAGCGGGAACCAATATTGCCTTTGCCAAACAGCATCAGGCCGATACGTTTTTCCGCACGGAACAGCGACTGGTGCAAACCCTGAATCAGGCTTTCGGTTGGCCCTGCGCGCAGCACGGCGACCAGGCTGATGCCCTCTTCGGACTGCCAGGTAAACTCAACCGGCTGGCCTTTCAGTTGCTGCCAGAAACGGTGGCAGTGCAGTGGGTTACGGGTGACGCCCGCGCCTACCATTGCCACCAGCGCCAGACCCTGACGCAGGCGAAGCTCGCCCGGCAGGCCCGCTTCATCAAGAATTTTCAGCGCGCTGTCGGCCACTTCTGAGGTGTAGCAAAATTGCAGCAGCTTATGGTCAGCATGCACGCCTACCGCCAGTGGGCGGATTTGGGCGCGCTTGAGTAATTGGTCTATCTCTTTATACGCCAGCTTGAAGTCCTGGCTTGCCGGAACGCGGAACTCAATCAGGCAGACGTCATCATGGCTGGTAACAATACGCGCGCCGGTACCGGAAGCAAGCACGCGCTCAATGCGCGTAGAACCCTGATCCGGCGTATAGCTACAGCGTAATTGCAGGTCGATATCGCTGCCGGAAACCGGCTGCAAGGTACGAGCGTGGAGCACCGGTGCGGCAAGACGCGCCAGCTCGCTGGCTTCATCCAGACGCAGCAGCGGAAGCAGGCACGCATCTTTCACTTTACGCGGGTCGGCGCTGTACACCCCAGCCACGTCGCTCCAGATGGTGACGCGGGAAACCCCCGCCAGCGCACCGATTTGCGTCGCGGAGTAGTCAGAGCCGTTACGCCCCAGCAGCACGGTTTCACCCGCGTTGTTGCGGCTGATAAAACCGGTCACGACCAGACGTTTTCCCGGATGCTGCGCCAGAAGCTGTTGCAGCAGCGGATAAGAGAGACCTTCATCAACCTGCGGCTGCGCGGAGCGCTCGGCGCGTAAAAACGCGCGTGCATCCAGCCAGGCGGCGTCCAGACCTTGCAGCTTCAGGACTTCCGCCATCAAACGAGCCGACCACAGTTCACCATGACCGACCACTTCCGCATAAACCGCATCGCTGACGCCGTTATCCAGAAGCCCGGCCAGGCGTTCCAGGTCGTGAATGAAGTCAGCAATCATGCCGTCGGCAATCTCGGCAGGCAGCAGGCCGCTAATCAGATCGGACTGATAGCGGCGCAGCGTCTGCTGAACCTGATGCGCAGAGAGGCGGTCGGTCTGGCTGAGTTTCAGCCAGCTAATCAGCTGGTTGGTGGTGCTCCCTGCGGCGGAAACGACCATCATATCGCCGGGCTGAGAGTACTCCGTCATAATACCGGCAACGCGCAGGTAACACTTCACATCCGCCAGACTACTCCCACCAAATTTATGCAGCTGACGCTCTTTCGCCCCTGCCTGCGCAATCACACTCATGTTTACCCCTCTGCTGCGACCCGGAATCCATTTTCCAGATCGGCAATTAAGTCCTGGCTATCTTCAATACCGGTTGAGATACGCAGTAGCGTCTCAGAAATACCTGCGGCCGCGCGCGCTTCCGGGGCCATGCCCGCGTGGGTCATGGTGGCCGCGTGAGAAATCAGGCTCTCTACCCCACCCAGCGATTCCGCCAGTGTGAAGAGCGACAGCCCACTCAGGAAGCGACGCAGCGTCTGTTCGTCACCGTTCAGTTCAAAGCTCAGCATCGCACCAAACCCTTTCTGCTGGCGAGCGGCAATTTCATGCCCCTGGTTATCCGGCAAAGAAGGATGATACAGCTTTTTCACCAGCGGCTGGGTTTTCAGGAAATCGACAATCGCCTGGGCGTTGCGCTGCGCCACGTCCATACGTGGTACGAGCGTACGCAGGCCGCGCAGCAGCAGATAGCTGTCGAACGCGCCGCCGGTGACGCCGATATTATTCGCCCACCATGCCAGTTCTGTGACCGTTTCTGGATCTTTTGCAATCACCACGCCGGCGACCACATCGGAGTGGCCGTTCAGATATTTGGTGCAGGAGTGCAGGACCAGATCCGCTCCGAGCGACAGCGGGTTTTGCAGCGCTGGGCTCAGGAAGGTGTTATCCACCACGCTGACCGCACCGGCGTCACGCGCCAGTTGGCAGATTTTCGCAATATCCACCACGCGCAGCAGCGGGTTGCTTGGGCTTTCGACCAGCACTAGCTTTGGTTTTTCCGCCAGCGCCGCTTTTAACGCTTCATCATTGCCCTGATCGACAAACAGCACGCGATAGCAGCCACGTTTTGCCAGGCTGTCGAACAGACGGTAGCTGCCGCCGTAGCAGTCGTGTGGGGCAACCAGTAGGTCGCCAGGCTTGAGGAATACGGTAGTCACCAGATGAATCGCCGACATGCCCGTATTGGTCAGAACCGCGCCTGCGCCTCCTTCCAGTTCGGCCAGCGCCCGCTGAACCACATCACGCGTCGGGTTACCGCGACGTGAATAGTCATGCGCACGCGGCTCGTTAAAGCCGGTAAAGTTATAGGTACTGGAAAGATGAATGGGCGGGACAACACAACCATACTGCTCGTCGTCATTTAATCCGCTACGCACTGCGATGGTGGCCTGTTTACGGGTCATGAGGATTCGTTCCTGGCAAGGTCGGTGAAAAGTCGGACTCCAGAGTAAACATTGTTACCATAGCCGTCAATACATCTAGACTTCTAAACTTCTTTGCGTATAGATTGAGCTATTGGCAAATAGCCGTTAAAATTATATGCATTAGCGCACATCTGCGAAGCCGAAGCTCGTGTCACAGCAGGGCTCTGTACGGTAAACTACGCGCGATCACGGCCGTGACCCGGCCTGTTAACTTATGACTAGAGGATTAAAGGTATCTCATGGCTGAATGGAGCGGCGAATATATCAGCCCATACGCTGAGCACGGTAAGAAGAGTGAGCAAGTAAAAAAAATTACGGTTTCCATTCCTCTGAAGGTGTTGAAGATCCTCACCGATGAACGCACGCGTCGTCAGGTGAACAACCTGCGTCACGCCACCAACAGCGAACTGCTGTGTGAAGCGTTCCTGCATGCATTTACCGGTCAACCGTTACCTAACGATGAAGACCTGCGTAAAGAGCGCAGCGATGAAATTCCGGAAGCGGCGAAAGATATTATGCGTGAACTGGGGATTGACCCGGATACGTGGGAGTACTGATTTGCTGACAAAGCCGGGAAACGTCAACGTTTTCCGGCTTTTTTATTGATGACCCTGAAGCGGAACGCCAGACATAAAAAAACCGCCTCATGAGGCGGTTTTCTATAATTTGTTCAGTGTCTTAGAAGCGAGTCACTTCAGGATGCAGCTCAGACATAGAGATCAGGTAGGAAACAAAAACGTTTTTGATTGCAGTCAGCATAGTCACACCTTTACCCGTATTAATCTTGAGGTCATTTGATGTGCAGATAATAACCGCATCCGGTGTGCCCTGCAACTTTTTTGTGACCAATATCACAAAAAATAGCGTATGCAGCTGCCGTTTGGAAAAATAAAAGGCGGTAAGAGTGCCCCACCGCCTTTTCTACTCTGTATTACTTGCTGATCCCGTTGAATTTATTCAACGTTTCTTCCATTTTGAGCGTCTCTTTACGGTTCAGCGGATAGAAATAGATCAAGATAGCGGCCGCCAGGAACAGACATAAGGCTGGTAGCAGGTTCGCCATGGTGTAAATATTTTCCTGCACAATACGGGTTTGTACGGCACCACCTGTTGATGAAGACTGGTAGCCAATGATCGCCAGCATAAAGCCACCAATAGCCCCAGCGCACGCCTGGCCTATCTTACGAGCAAAGAAGTTCACACCATACACGGTGCCATCCTCACGGTCGCCGGTCACATACTGGTGATAATCGCAAACATCGGTCATAAACGCCCAGATCATCAGGTTGAATAAGCCCGCCCCGAGCGTCGCCAGGAACAGGAAAACCAGATAGACTTTCGGGTCTGTAATGTGAATGAAGTACATCAGCACATACATCACCACCGCAAAGAGCAGCGCACCCACGCTGGCTTCTTTTTTGCCAAACCGCCTGGTGAGCCATGATGCCGACGGCGCCAGCAATACCAGAGATCCAAAGGTAAACAGTAAGGCGACGGACATGGCCTCTTTATTGTGGAAATAGTCGTTGAACAGGTACGTCATATTTGTACCTGAAAGGCCCTGGTTAATCACAATCAGCAGGTCCACAACAACTAATACGATCAGTGCTTTATTACGCAGCAGCCCTTTGAGCAAAACAGAAACAGGCATGCTCTCTTTTCTCTCCACCCGTACGCGTTCCGTCGTTAAGTGGCAGGTCAGGCTTAAGAAGATAAAACCCAGCACCGCGCAGCCAATGGCAATCCAGAAAAAGTGCTGCCCGGAAATAACCTGACTGCCGTCAACCAGGGTGGTGTACATCAGGATAGGGATAAAGAAGCCGGTAGCCCCACCACCGATTGCCGACCCAACGCTACGATAGGTTGAGAGCGACACACGATCTTCCGGGTTAGAGCTAATTGCCGCTGACATTGCACCGTAAGGGATACTGACGGTCGATAGCAGTGAACCGTAAATAAAATAGGAGCAGCAAATATAGATAATTTTCGCCGTATAAGAAAAATCATGTACAAACGGCAAAAACAGGACGACCGCAATAATACAGAACGGATACTTCATGCGACGCACCCAAGGGTTAAAACGTCCATGAGCGGTCAGTTTAGACGTATCACATAGGCGCCCAACGCCAACGTCGACAAACGCATCAAAGAGCTTGGTCACAAAATAGAGCGACCCAACAATCACACCGGAAACCCCGAGTACGTTCGTGTAATAAATCATTAAGAAACTGTTGACCAACCCGAGAATAAAACAGGTTCCCAGGTCACCACATAAATAACCAATTTTGTCTCTGAATCCGAAAGGTCTGACCGCTATATTTTTATTGCAGCCAGCGATATCTCCATCACTCGACATGATGTCAACTCCTTAGACACATTATTCACGCAAATTATGCGCACATCCTGATGCACCGTTAAATAAACGGAATACGGGAACTCATTATTAGAAGTTGTAACCGAGGCCGATACGATAACGCGTCTGGCGATCGTCGGTGGTTGTCGTGTTATAACCGGAGGAAACGTTACCGATTTCAACAAAAGGAATCCACGAATCAATGTTATAAGCGACGCGGAAGTTATATTCGTAATCATCTTTGCCGTTATTGTAGAGATCTTCGCTATCCGCAACTTTATAAATGCCGTTCAGCTCAAACATCCAATTATCGATGTTATAACCCAACCAGGCCTCTGGACGATAAACGGTGCGGTCATCGCGCCCATCTCCGTTACGACGGGCATACTCCGTACGGTAGCGGAAAGCCGTCCACCAGTTATCATTAATATTATACTGGACGCGGATATAGGGCTTGTAGATTGCCATATCATCACCCGTCTCAACGGCTATCCCTGGCTGCCAGATAAAACCTTTCCATTCAAATTGATAGCTAGCCGTATACTCTGCACTATTAGACTCCATATTGTTTAGCGCATGGTTCGACTCTTTCTCATCGGAGCGAGATACCGCTTCAACGGCGACGCCAAAACCGGTCGCAAAACGATTCGACATATACACACGATCGTAGTTACGACCATCATCATAGTACTCATGACGATAGTCTACGTAACCCGCATGCGCAGCGCCGGATAATAGTGGAAGAAGTAATAAGGCATATTTCATTTTCATGGTAATTACTCTTTAAAATAATCAGCAACCAGTCCAATCCTCGCTGAGCTATCCGCGCAATGAGTCAAGGCTATTTATTTGTATTTATTTACGCTGATATTTTATTTTGTAATTTACGGTTACACCTTTTTATTACTGCCAACCAACAATGAAAAATGGCAAAAAACTCAAGATGAATAAGATGCAGATCACCAACAACAATGATTAGTTGCTATAAATAGGTTACCAGACAAATATAATTAAAATGAATCCAATAATAAAATTTACTCAGAAATAAAAATAGCGCTGCTATAAATATATATTTTTCTTATTTATTAAAAAAAGCATTCAGCAATAAAATGGAATGAATTATAAAGATAGGCGGAAAGCCGCGCCGTTTTTCGGGCACAAAAAAAGCGCCCTGAGGCGCTTTTTTCGCTTGGCAACTTACTTGCTGCCTGGGATGCTGAAACGCTTGTTGAAGCGGTCAACACGGCCACCGGTAGCAACATCACGCTGCTTGCCAGTATAGAACGGGTGGCATTTACCGCACACGTCCAGGTTCAGGTCGTGACCAACGGTAGAGCGGATCTGCATGACGTTACCGCAAGAACAAGTTGCAGTAATTTCTTCGTATTTCGGGTGAATATCTTTTTTCATGGGGAAAACCTCGGTTAAGGCCGCGTCGCTCTTCCAGCCCTAACGCCAGACACCACGCGATGTTAATAGTATAGGTCGATGATACAAAGATGCATCAAAGGCCGCGAATCATACAGAATTTGACCAACAGATGCAAACTGATCCGCGTTCCCTTACCACAATGTGTATACTGTCTCGCCAGATTTCAAGTCAGGAAGAAAACATGCCCGTTGCTCACGTTGCCCTGCCTGTTCCGCTGCCCCGCACCTTCGACTACCTGCTGCCTGATGACCTCAGCGCGAAAGCAGGCTGCCGCGTGCGCGTGCCGTTTGGTAAACAGGAGCGCGTGGGGATCGTCGTCTCGGTCAACGAGAGCAGCGAGCTGCCGCGCGATGAGCTAAAAGCGGTCATTGAGGTGTTGGACGGCGAACCGGTCTTCTCCACTTCCGTCTGGCGGCTGCTGCTGTGGGCAGCAGACTATTACCATCACCCTATTGGCGACGTGTTGTTCCATGCGCTGCCCATTTTGCTGCGCCAGGGGAAACCTGCCAGCGCCACGCCGCAGTGGTTCTGGTTTGCCACTGAGCAGGGTCAGGCGGTGGACATTAACAGCCTGAAGCGCTCGCCAAAACAACAGCAGGCGCTGGCCGCACTGCGTCAGGGGAAGATCTGGCGCCATCAGGTCGCGGAGCTGGAGTTTAATGAAAGCGCAATGCAGTCGCTGCGCGCCAAAGGGTTTTGCGAGCTGGGCAGTATTGCGCCGGAAACTATCGACTGGCGCACCACCTATTCCGTACCTGGCGAACGTCTGCGCCTGAATACCGAACAGGCAACCGCCGTAGGAGCGATTCACAGCGCGTCCGACGAATTTTCCGCCTGGCTGCTGGAAGGCATCACGGGTTCGGGAAAAACGGAAGTCTACCTCAGCGTGCTGGAAAACGTGCTGGCGCAGGGTAAGCAAGCGCTGGTAATGGTGCCGGAAATCGGCCTGACGCCGCAAACTATCGCCCGCTTCCGCGAGCGCTTTAATGCACCGGTAGAAGTGCTGCACTCGGCGCTGAACGACAGCGAGCGCATGGCCGCCTGGCTCAAGGCCAAAAGCGGTGAAGCGGCGATCGTCATCGGTACCCGTTCATCGCTGTTTACGCCGTTTAAAAATCTTGGCGTCATTGTCATCGATGAAGAGCACGACAGCTCCTACAAGCAGCAGGAAGGCTGGCGCTACCACGCCCGCGACCTTGCGGTATGGCGTGCGCACAGCGAGCAGATCCCCATTATCCTCGGATCGGCAACACCGGCGTTGGAAACCCTGCTCAACGTACGCCAGCACAAGTATCGCCTGCTGCGCTTAACTCGTCGCGCGGGTAACGCCCGTCCGGCGACCCAGCACGTGCTGGATTTAAAAGGGCAGCAGCTTCAGGCCGGGCTCTCACCGGCGCTGATCAACCGTATGCGCCAGCATTTGCAGGCCGACAACCAGGTCATTTTATTCCTTAACCGCCGCGGGTTCGCCCCTACGCTGCTGTGCCACGACTGCGGCTGGATTGCCGAATGTCCGCGCTGCGACAGCTACTACACGCTGCACCAGGCACAGCATCATCTGCGCTGCCACCACTGTGACAGCCAGCGCCCTATCCCACGCCAGTGCCCATCCTGCGGCTCAACGCACATGGTGCCGGTGGGCTTGGGTACCGAGCAGTTGGAGCAAGTATTAGGCCCGATGTTCCCCGGCGTGCCGCTCTCGCGTATCGACCGCGATACCACCAGCCGCAAAGGCGCGCTGGAACAGCATCTGGCGGAAGTACATCGCGGTGGCGCGCGTATTCTGATTGGTACCCAGATGCTGGCGAAAGGCCACCACTTCCCTGACGTCACGCTGGTTGCCCTGCTGGACGTAGACGGCGCGTTGTTCTCCGCTGATTTCCGCTCGGCAGAACGTTTTGCCCAGCTTTATACCCAAGTTTCCGGCCGCGCCGGACGCGCGGGTAAACAGGGCGAAGTGGTTTTGCAAACGCACCATCCCGACCACCCGCTGCTGCAAACGTTGCTTTATAAAGGCTACAACGCCTTCGCCGAGCAGGCGCTGGCGGAACGCCAGACCATGCAGTTGCCGCCATACACCAGCCACGTGCTGATTCGCGCCGAAGATCACAACAATCAGCAGGCGCCAGTGTTCCTGCAACAGCTGCGTAACCTGATACAGGCCAGCCCGCTGGCGGATGACAAACTGTGGGTGATTGGCCCGGTTCCGGCGCTGGCAGCGAAACGTGGCGGCCGCTACCGCTGGCAGATACTGCTACAGCACCCTTCACGCATTCGCCTGCAGCATATTGTCACGGCGAGCCTCGCGCTCATCAATACGCTGCCGGAATCCCGCAAGGTGAAGTGGGTTCTCGACGTTGACCCAATCGAAGGTTAATGCAGAGTTGCGAGCGGGATCTAGAAATCAAACAAACATCACATTTCTGATGAAAATTCTGTAACGGATCCCCCTAACTATCTGATAAAAGTGTGTCAGATGTCAGGTCACATAGGACGTGCCTGCGCCAGTTAGCGAGGAGAAATCAGGTGAAGGCTAAAAAACCGGTTGTTGCCGCAACCATGAAGGATGTTGCCCTACAAGCGAATGTCTCTACGGCAACCGTATCTCGTGCATTGATGAACCCAGAGAAAGTCTCGCAGGCCACGCGTAACCGCGTAGAGCAAGCGGCGCTGGAAGTGGGCTACCTGCCGCAGATGCAGGGGCGTAACATGAAGCGCAATGAGTCGCGCACTATTCTGGTTATCGTTCCGGATATCTGCGATCCCTTCTTTAGCGAAGTGATCCGCGGGATCGAGGTGACGGCTGCAGCACAGGGCTATCTGGTGCTGATTGGCGACTGTGCTCACCAGAATCAGCAGGAAAAAACCTTCATCGATTTAATCATCACCAAGCAAATTGACGGCATGCTGCTGCTGGGTTCGCGTCTGCCGTTCGACGCCAGCATTGAAGAACAGCGCAATCTGCCGCCAATGGTGATGGCTAACGAATTTGCTCCCGAGCTGGGGCTGCCGACGGTACACATCGACAACCTCACCGCCTCGTTTGATGCCGTTAACTATCTTCACGAACTCGGCCACCAGCGCATCGCCTGTATCGCCGGGCCGGAAGAGATGCCGCTGTGCCATTATCGTCTACAAGGCTACGTGCAGGCGCTGCGTCGCTGTGGTATTACCGTCGACCTTCACTATATCGCCCGCGGCAACTTCACCTATGAAGCCGGCGCTAACGCACTGGAACAGCTGCTGGCGCTGCCTCAGCCACCAACCGCCATTTTCTGCCACAGCGATATTATGGCGCTGGGCGCACTCTCTTACGCTAAACGTCAGGGGCTGAAAGTCCCGGATGACCTGTCCATTATTGGCTTCGATAACATCTCGCTGGCTGAATTTTGCGACCCACCGCTAACCACGGTTTCTCAACCACGTTTCGATATTGGTCGGGAAGCCATGCTGCTGTTGCTGAATCAACTGAGCGGGCAGTTTGTTGATAGTGGTTCGCGTCTGCTGGATTGCGAACTGATCATTCGTGGCAGCACAAGCAAAATTTGATGTAAAGCAGGGTGCTTTAGGACTTGCTTGTCTGGTCAAAGCCCCGTCGCTTAAGTAACATGTCGGGCTAACTAACGGAAAAAGACAGCGAAACGATAGTGGCACAACGAGACTATGTACGCCGCAGCCAACAGGCACCTTCGCGGCGCAAGAACAGCGCTTCACGGAATACACGGAAAAAGCAAAGTAACTTTCCGGCAGTCTCTCCTGCCATGGTGGCGATTGCTGCCGCAGTTGTCGTCGCCTTTATCGGCGGTTTGTACTTCATTACGCACCATAAGAAAGAAGAGTCTGAAGCACTCCAGAGCCGCCAGGTGACCGGGAATGGCCTTCCGCCGAAGCCGGAAGAACGCTGGCGCTATATCAAAGAGCTGGAAAGTCGCCAGCCAGGCGTTCGTGCGCCAACCGAACCGTCTGCGGGCGGGGAAGTGATTAACCCGAATCAGCTAACCGACGAGCAGCGCCAGCTGTTGGCCCAGATGCAGGCGGATATGCGCCAGCAGCCAACGCAGCTGACGGAAGTGCCGTGGAACGAGCAAACGCCAGCGCAGCGCCAGCAAACCTTGCAGCGCCAGCGCCTTGCGCAGCAGGCTCAGCAACAGCAGTGGTCGCAGCAGCAGGTCGTACAGCAGCCACAAACGCGCGCGCCGCAGCCGGTTCAGCAGACGCATCAAACCCAGCAGGCGCCAAAGGCAACGGTCTCCAACAAGGCGCCGTATCAGGATCTGCTGCAAACACCAGCGCACACCGCCGCCTCGCAGCCAAAAGCGCAGAGCAATAACGGTATCCCGGAAGTGCGTGAAGTGACACCGCCGCCGAAGCCAGAGAAAAAAGACGATCGTCGCTGGATGGTACAGTGCGGTTCGTTCAAAGGTGCTGAGCAGGCGGAAACCGTCCGTGCGCAACTGGCGTTTGAAGGCTTTGATTCCAGAATCACCACCAACAACGGCTGGAATCGCGTGGTCATCGGCCCGGTCAAAGGCAAAGAAAACGTCGATAACACCATCGCCCGTCTGAAGTTGGCAGGTCACGGAAACTGCATTAGGCTCGCCTCCGGGGGTTGAAACCCCCAAAAACTCCCCCATCTATACTTACATTCTGCCCCGTACGCGTGACTGCGATACGGGGCCTGTCTATACACGAAATCATTCGAGCTGCATCACAACATGCTTTAGCATGTTGAACAGCGCTTGCGCTGGCCCCGAAGGGGCGAGGCTGTAAGCCGAGTAACGCGGCAAGAGAACGAATCCCCAGGAGCGTACATAAGTACGTGACTGGGGTGAGTGAACGCAGCCAACGCAGAGGCAGCTTGAAGGATGATGTGTATATCTCGTATTTGCAACAAAGGGGTCTGCTCGTGACAACAATAGTAAGTGTTCGCCGTAACGGCCACGTCGTAATCGCCGGTGATGGTCAGGCCACGTTGGGCAATACCGTCATGAAAGGCAACGTGAAAAAAGTCCGCCGTCTGTATAACGACAAAGTGATCGCTGGTTTTGCTGGCGGTACCGCGGACGCCTTCACGCTGTTCGAACTGTTTGAACGTAAGCTGGAAATGCACCAGGGCCATCTGGTCAAAGCCGCCGTTGAGCTGGCGAAAGACTGGCGTACCGACCGTATGCTGCGCAAGCTGGAAGCCCTGCTGGCGGTCGCGGACGAAACCGCATCGCTTATCATCACCGGGAACGGTGACGTCGTGCAGCCAGAAAACGACCTGATTGCTATCGGCTCTGGCGGCCCGTACGCCCAAGCCGCGGCCCGCGCCATGCTGGAAAACACCGAGCTTAGCGCGCGCGAGATTGCTGAAAAAGCGTTGGATATCGCAGGCGACATCTGCATCTATACCAACCATTTCCACACCATTGAAGAATTACCGTCTAAGGCGTAAGGATCTCCCATGTCTGAAATGACCCCACGCGAAATTGTCAGCGAGCTGAACAAACACATTATCGGTCAGGACGCGGCTAAGCGTTCTGTTGCTATCGCCTTACGTAACCGCTGGCGCCGTATGCAGCTCGACGAAGAGCTGCGCCACGAAGTGACGCCGAAAAACATTCTGATGATCGGCCCAACCGGCGTCGGTAAAACCGAAATCGCCCGTCGTCTGGCGAAGCTCGCCAACGCACCGTTCATCAAAGTCGAAGCCACTAAGTTCACCGAAGTGGGCTATGTGGGTAAAGAAGTGGATTCTATCATCCGCGATCTGACTGATTCTGCTATCAAAATGGTACGCGTTCAGTCTATCGAGAAGAACCGCTACCGCGCAGAGGAGATGGCCGAAGAGCGCATTCTTGACGTGCTGATCCCGCCGGCTAAAAACAACTGGGGCCAGGCAGAGCAGCAGGCCGAGCCTTCCGCCGCACGCCAGGCATTCCGTAAGAAACTGCGTGAAGGCCAGCTGGACGACAAAGAGATTGAAATTGATCTCGCCGCTGCGCCAATGGGCGTCGAAATCATGTCCCCTCCGGGCATGGAAGAGATGACCAGCCAGCTGCAATCCATGTTCCAGAACCTGGGCGGCCAGAAGCAGAAACCGCGCAAGCTGAAAATCAAAGATGCGATGAAGCTGCTGATTGAAGAAGAAGCAGCGAAGCTGGTGAACCCAGAAGAGCTGAAGCAAGACGCAATCGACGCGGTTGAGCAGCACGGTATCGTGTTCATCGACGAAATCGACAAAATCTGTAAGCGCGGCGAATCCTCCGGCCCGGACGTTTCCCGTGAAGGCGTACAGCGCGACCTGCTGCCGCTGGTTGAAGGCTGCACCGTCTCCACTAAACACGGTATGGTCAAAACCGACCACATCCTGTTTATCGCCTCCGGCGCATTCCAGGTGGCGAAGCCGTCTGACCTGATCCCTGAATTACAGGGCCGTCTGCCGATTCGCGTAGAGCTGCAGGCGCTGACCACCAGCGACTTCGAGCGTATCCTGACCGAGCCAAATGCTTCTGTTACCGTACAGTACAAAGCGCTGATGGCCACCGAAGGCGTGAACATCGAGTTCACCGAATCCGGTATCAAGCGTATCGCCGAAGCGGCATGGCAGGTCAACGAAACCACCGAGAACATCGGTGCCCGTCGTCTGCATACCGTTCTGGAACGTCTGATGGAAGATATCTCCTATGACGCCAGCGACCTCAACGGTCAAAGCATCACAATTGATGCGGAATATGTGAGCAAACATCTGGATGCATTAGTCGCAGATGAAGATCTGAGCCGTTTTATCCTATAATCGCGGTCACTGCATTTTCATCTTTAATTGATGGGGCTGAAAAGCCCCATTTTTATTGGCTAATTATTATGACAAATACACCTGTAAGCCGCTCTCAGGCCTGGCTGGAAAGTCTGCGTCCGAAAACGTTACCTCTGGCCTGCGCGGCAATCGTCGTCGGCACCGCGCTGGCGTGGTGGCAAGGGCACTTTAACGCGGGCGTTGCCGTGCTGGCGCTAATCACCGCAAGCCTGCTGCAAATTCTCTCTAACCTCGCCAACGACTATGGTGATGCGGTGAAAGGCAGCGATAAGCCGGACCGTATCGGGCCGCTGCGCGGTATGCAAAAAGGGGTTATCACCAAAGAGCAGATGAAGCGCGCGCTGATCATCACCGTCGGGCTTATCTGCGTCTCTGGTCTTGCTCTGCTGTTTACCGCTTCACAGACTACCGGTGATTTTATCGGCTTCCTGGTGCTGGGGCTGCTGGCGATTATTGCCGCCATCACCTACACCGTCGGCACGCGTCCGTATGGCTACATTGGCCTTGGCGATGTCTCGGTGCTGATATTCTTCGGCTGGCTGAGCGTTATTGGTAGCTGGTATTTACAGACGCACACCTTGAGCAGCGCCATTATTCTGCCTGCGACCGCCTGCGGTTTGCTGGCAACGGCGGTGCTGAATATCAATAACCTGCGCGATATCGACAGCGACCGGGAGAACGGTAAGAACACGCTGGCCGTGCGTTTAGGGCCGGTTAACGCCCGCCGTTACCACGTCTGCCTACTGATGGGGACGCTGGTCTGCCTGGCACTATTCAACCTGCTCTCGCTGCATAGTCCGTGGGGCTGGCTGTTTATTCTCAGCGCGCCGTTGCTGGTGAAACAAGCGCGTTTTGTGATGCGCGAGCGCTCCCCACAGGCGATGCCGCCAATGCTGGAAAGAACGGTAAAAGGGGCGTTGTTAACTAACCTGCTGTTCGTCATCGGAATTGTGCTGAGCAAGACGCTAGCTTAACTGACAAATATCAATTAACAATTGATGATTTTGCCAACAATGCGTAGAGCGCGATATACTAAAATCACTCGCAGCGACTGAGCGTTAATCCTATGAAATACGATACTTCCGAGCTTTGCGACATCTACCAGGAAGATGTCAACGTAGTAGAACCCCTGTTCTCTAACTTTGGCGGACGGCTGTCGTTTGGTGGACAAATCATCACCGTAAAATGTTTCGAGGATAACGGGTTGCTGTACGATCTGCTCGAACAGAACGGCCGTGGCCGCATTCTGCTGGTCGACGGCGGCGGTTCTGTCCGTCGCGCGCTGATCGACGCCGACCTCGCCCGCCTGGCCACTCAGAACGAGTGGGAAGGCATCGTGGTATACGGTGCGGTGCGTCAGGTCGATGATTTAGAAGAGTTGGATATCGGCATTCAGGCGATTGCCGCCATTCCGGTTGGTGCCGCGGGCGAAGGCATCGGCGAAAGCGACGTTCGCGTCAACTTCGGCGGCGTAACCTTCTTCTCCGGCGACCATCTCTATGCCGACAATACCGGCATTATCCTGTCGGAAGACGCACTGGATATCGAATAAGCGCCTTACGCGTACAAAAAAGCCTTCTCATTGAGAAGGCTTTTTTTTCACTCGAATCTGCCCGTTTCCGGGTAAACGCGACTTAGTACAGCTGTTTAGCGCATTCCAGCCAGTCACCTTTGAACGGACGCTTCATGTTTTCGATAGCGTCGATGATGTCATGGTGAACCAGTTTTTCGTTCTGAATACCGACACAGCGGCCGCCGAAGCCCTGCTGCAGCAGTTCAATCGCGTACGCGCCCATGCGGGATGCCAGGATACGGTCGTAAGGAACCGGGGAGCCGCCGCGCTGGATGTGGCCCAGAACGGTTGCACGGGTTTCACGGCCAGTTTCTTTCTCGATAAAGTGCGCCAGCTCGTCAACGTCACACATATGTTCGGTAATCGCCACGATCGCGTGTTTCTTACCTTTGGCGATGCCCGCTTTGATTTCGGCAACCAGGTCGTCGCGTTTGAATTCGATTTCCGGAACGACGATAAACTCACAGCCGCCCGCGATAGCCGCAGCCAGAGTCAGGTCGCCGCAGTAACGGCCCATGACTTCCACAACGGAGATACGCTGGTGAGAAGAAGAGGTGTCACGCAGACGGTCAATTGCTTCCACCACGGTGCTCAGGGCAGTGAAGAAACCAATGGTGTAGTCGGTGCCTTTGATGTCGTTATCAATGGTGCCCGGCAGGCCGATGCATGGGAAGCCCATTTCGGTCAGACGCACGGCACCCATGTAGGAGCCGTCACCGCCGATAACAACCAGCGCATCGATACCGCGTTTTTTCAGGTTTTCGATAGCCACGGCACGGATGTTTTCATCACGGAATTCTGGGAAACGCGCGGAGCCCAGGAAGGTGCCGCCACGGTTAATCATGTCAGACACGCTGTAACGGTCGAGCTGTACCATACGGTCTTCGTACAGGCCCAGATAACCGTCATAGATGCCCATGACTTCAATGCCTTCCGTCAATGCTGCGCGCACAACACCGCGAATGGCGGCGTTCATACCCGGCGCATCACCGCCACTTGTCAACACACCGATTTTCTTAATCATGACTACCTCTGAACTTAGGAATGCTAAAAATTAATTCTTCTGCCCGAAGCGCTCCCACAGTTGTAGGGGGGAGAGAACGACTCTATGTAGAGATAGTATATCAAGCGCTTCTTGCTGAATTGATTCAGGTCAGGCTAACCGGCGGTTATTTATACAAATAATGCCGACTTAGCTCACATTTAATACAACCACTGCGAAAGTTCAAACGTCTCTGTTTGCCTGCAGCATAACAGAGCACGGATCCTGATGAATAATCACGTCGGACCCAGGAAAACGATGCAAAATCGCCTGCTCCACCTGATCGGCAACGTGATGCGCCTGAACCAGCGGCAGGTTGTCTTCCATTTCAATATGAATCTGAATAAAGCGGGTCGGCCCTGACTGCCGCGTTCGGAGATCGTGAGCACCGCTTACACCAGGCCAGGTGGTCACGATGTCGAAAATTTCCTGACGTTCTTCATCGGGCAGCGCGCGATCCAATAACGATTGCACCGCTTCGTACCCCATGCGTAACGCGCTATATAGAATATAGATGCCAATTCCTAATGCAAACAGCGCATCGGCGCGATGCCAGCCGTACCAGGAGAGGCCGAGCGCAACAAGAATCGCGCCGTTCATCATAACATCAGACTGATAATGAAGCATATCCGCGCGTACGGCCTGGCTCTGGGTTTTTCTGACCACCCATCGCTGAAACGTCACGAGGACTAATGTACTGATAAGCGCAATCACCGTCACTACCACGCCGATGCCCGGCTGGCTCATTGGCGTCGGCCGGGCCAGATGCTGGATCCCGGTCAAAAACAGGAACAGCGCCGAACCCGAAATAAACATACTTTGTGCCAGCGCCGCCAACGATTCGGCCTTACCGTGACCAAAAGTATGCTCCTCATCCGCCGGTTGCAGCGAATAGCGCACCACCAGCAAGTTGGTCAGCGAGGCGGCGATATCCACTAGCGAATCCACCAGCGCCGCCAGAATACTGACCGACCCGGTATACCACCACGCAAAGATTTTAATCACCAGCAGCACGGAAGCCATGACCGTTGCGGCGATTGCTGCACGACTTACCAGTCGTCCATAAGATTGATTCATAAACACTCCTGCTTTCGATCTGCGTAGTATAGCGGAATGTATGAGGGGTGCGCGGTGACGAATTTAAGACAAAAAAACCCCCTCATCATGAGGGGGAAGACAGGGATGGTGAAGAAATCCGGCCAGTAACACAATGGAATAAAAGGATTTATTCTAATCTTCGTCTACATTTTGACTACACTTCGACAAAAAAAGCCCCGTGCATTACGGGGCTGCACACCGCATTACTTCCATCCACACGCTTTTTGAAGTGGCTTCAATGCCTCAGACAGACCAGCAACATCAAATGTCGCGCTCACGGGACTTTCATTGTAAGGCGTGATCTGAGTAAACATTGAGTTAGCCTGGCTCAGCGCCTTGACGAACTCAATGACATTGCCACGATAAAATACCGATTTGGTATCGCTAGATATGTCCCATGTTTTCGTTTTTGCCTTCTGTTTATCCAAGCGAGATAACATCTGTGTTTCGTTCAACCCAAGATAGGTATCCCAATTGAGGAAAAGTTCTGTTTTTTTCTCGCGGCAAGTGATGTAAAGACTTGGTGTGATCGATTCCCCAAACTGTGACCGGAAAGAATCATTAGCAGAAAGGCTAATATAAACATTCTCTGAATCATCCACGGGTGAAGTTTTCGTGGATACCTGCCATTTTCCAACACCTACTACTGGCTTAGCCTCTTCGGCTACTTTCGGTGGAAGAACCTTATCGTAACAAGCTAAACGCGCATCACTTTTTTCCTCGGATTGGCATTTCATTAATGCGTCATTGTTAATATCGGCTTTAACTGGTTCTACCGCATACGCTGTTGATACAGCAGAAGAGCAAAGCGCCATAGCAATGATTATCTTTTTCATACCATTACCTTTCATGATTTCGGGCGAGTAAAGAAAACAAACATTCCGATAATGATATCGCCAATAACCCAGATGGTTCCCAGCATCATCATCCCCAGCCCCGTACCAATTGCGGCTCCGGCCCGTTCTGCGTCTGAGGCTGCGTTATTGATAACGTCACTACTGCCGCCAGCCCCGGCAAAAATGCAATAGATCATAAAGATGTTAAACAGGATAAAAATCCATTTAACGATCTTGCCAAATAATGAGCGCTTCGGCTTTCTGACCTGATGGCCGCAAGACGGGCATTTAAACGCTGAATCACTAATTTCTTTACTGCATTCCGGGCAGTTTACTAATGCCATTTTCCTAGACTCCATAGACATGGTTACATAACCGCCATAAAGCCTATCAGTTGATTTTGTTTGAATAAATAAAAATTAACCCGCCATATAGGCGGGTTATTTTAGAGTGCCAGCGATAACTGATCTTCGCCGTGGTGACTTCGTGGAAAAGCTTCTTGTGGCACCATCGCGCCGGGCGCTGGCTGGGTCTGATTTAGTGAACCGTCTATTTCCGTCATGCTGGTGAAACAGTACCCGCACAACATATTTTGACACTGGTGATAGCTGCGCCGTACAAGCAAACTCAGCTCAACGCTGGTTCTGGTTTTTGC
>NZ_CABTJS010000184.1:0-62750 GCF_902485085.1 uncultured Kluyvera sp. | reverse complement strand
TCAACCCAGTGGTTGGTCATCGCACCGCGACCAAATGTTGGAGCAAGACTTGCTACCGTTGGTCCGTGTCAGACGCGCGCCTGGTTGTCTACCGCCAGCATGCCGAGCGAGCGCACAAACTTCTGCGTCAGCATGCCGGTCTCATTACTTGCCGCGGATGCGCACAGCATCCCGGTGGAGAGCCAGCGGTTAACCGTTACGCCCTGCTCATTCTTCTCAATAAAGTTGGCGTCGCGGTCGGCCTTCATCAATTTTGCGATGCGATCGAAGGCTTCATTCCACGAAATACGCTGCCATTTATCTGAGCCAGGTGCGCGGTATTCCGGATAGCGCAGGCGGTTTTCACTGTGTACATAGTCCAGCAGCCCCGCGCCTTTCGGACAGAGTGCGCCACGGCTTACCGGATGATCCGGGTCACCTTCAATGTGGTAAATCGCTTCCCGGGTATTTTTGGCTCCATCGCCCAGGCTATACATTAATAGCCCACAACCTACGGAGCAGTATGTGCAGGAGTTACGAACTTCTTTAGCGCGGAGTAATTTGAAATTTCGCGCCTGTGCTAACGCCATTTTTGGGGCAAACCCTAATGCCGCAGCCGTCGTCCCAGCCATACCGCCCGCGCAGATTTTAAAAAACTTTCTGCGGCTGACGTCCATTATTTTCCTCATTGTATGGATGTACTTCGGGAGAAAAACTAACAGCAATGCCCCTGTTTTTTTTGCGTCAAATCAATGTCGAAAACTGAGCCCCCCTTAATAGTCAGGGTCAGCGATTTTCATTAATCCTTTAGGGTTAGGTGTCGCGGAGAAATATCACCAGCCGTCGCAAAAAAATGTTATAACCGAAAACTTCGTTCGTAAAAGCATCAGGTTAGAGATGGATAATAAGAAAGCGACGCTAACGGGACTCAGCGCTATCGTCTTATGGAGCACCATGGTGGGGCTGATTCGCGGCGTCAGTGAAGGGCTTGGCCCCGTAGGCGGAGCGGCGATGATTTACAGCCTGAGCGGCCTGCTGCTCATCTTCACCGTCGGCTTCCCACAGCTGCGTCAGATCCCACCGCGTTATCTTGTGGCCGGTAGCGTGCTGTTTGTCAGCTATGAAATCTGTCTTGCGCTTTCGCTCGGCTACGCGGGCACCCGCCAGCAGGCAATTGAGGTCGGCATGGTCAATTATCTCTGGCCAAGCCTGACGATTCTGTTTGCCATTGTGTTCAACGGTCAAAAAAGTAGCTGGTTAATTATCCCTGGATTATTGCTTTCCGTTTTCGGCGTGACCTGGGTATTAGGCGGCGAACAAGGGCTGGATCTCAACGAAATAACCCGCAACGTCATCTCCAGCCCGCTTAGCTATATTCTGGCTTTTGTCGGGGCGTTTATCTGGGCGGCGTACTGCACCGTCACCGCCAAATACGCTAAAGGAAACAACGGGATTACGCTGTTTGTTTTGCTAACGGCATTAAGCCTGTGGGTGAAATTCCTGCTAAGCAACCAACCGCCGATGGTCTTTAGCTGGCCGGTGGTCATTAAACTGGTGATGTGCGCCCTGGCGCTAGGATTAGCCTATGCGGCGTGGAATGTGGGAATTCTCCACGGCAACGTCAGCCTGCTGGCCGTTGCCTCTTACTTTACGCCCGTCCTCTCTTCAGCGCTGGCGGCGGTATTGCTCAGCGCCGCGCTATCCTGGTCATTCTGGCAAGGCGCGGCGATGGTCTGCGTGGGGTCACTGCTCTGCTGGCAGGCCACCCGGCGGTAAATCAATTAGTCGCCGTAGAGCTTAATGCTCAGAATGTTAGTAATTGAACGACCGTTCCAGTGGTACTCCAGATGCTCTGCCTGCGTAACTTTTGTGACCAGGCAGGGCCGATAAAGCACATAGCAGGTGTGGCCGGTATGGCGCACTGAACAGTAATGAATCCCGTCTCTACCCTGCATTTTCTGCGCCTGCGCAAAAACCTTAGACTGGCTGTAATCCGTGGCGTGATAGAGCGGCGATGAAATAAATGGCTCTTGGGTGATATCCGCTAAGGTTGCATCAAATTCGGTAAACAGCACCCGCATCTGTACTTTCTGCGCTGGCTCATTGGTATAACCGAAAATACGTTCCTGATGATACACCGTCTCTTTAATGGCGGTATCAAGCTGAGGGGCGCAGTAATAGCCGCCAAAATCGCCGGTGCTAAATCGCGCCCCTTCAGGATTGATATGCGTAAAGGCCGCCATCACATAGCTGCTGCCGTTCAGCCCGACCAGCCAATCGGCTTTCGGCACCCGCATCAACTCACCCGCCTGCTCAAGCAGCCGCTCGTTGGTCAGGGCTTCAACGGCCCAGACTGCTTCCAGCTCATCGCTGCTGGCAACGTCTTCGAACAAATCGATGGTGGGATAGCGGCTAGGGATGATCCGATACGCCGCGGCCCCGGTTAAATCAATGAGTGGTGGCGCTTCAGTGCTCAAGCCATGCCTCCTCGCCAGGACTGAAGCCGTGTGGCGACCTCATAAAGGTCGGCAACCCGGCCACCGTTCATCACGTCCATGGCCGAACGTCCAGCAAAGAAAGGATGCGAGTTCGGTTTACGCACCCAGCCGTAGATGCTGTCATCGGCGGTGAACAGTAACCGCAGGCACTTATGAATGTTCAGGATGTAGCTCATACGCTCCTGGATATCCGCGCTTAAGCGAATGCCGCCCTTCGATTCTTTGTATTTGTTCAATGTTGAACGTGAACTAATACCTAATAATCGAAGTTGTTCATCTGTGTTACATTGCCATTTTTCCAGAATGCGGAAGACAACCGGCAGCGCTTTGCTGGTGTCGACATTCCCGTTTACATGGCTTTCTTGTACTGTGGCCATATGCCCTCCCGTACGTTATCTCCGTACATCATCCGAAAAGAGGCGTGTACATTTAATAACGATTGTAGTGTAAATGTTCAATAATGTACACATCCACCTGAGAGGGCACGACTGGCCCATCAGAAAATTATGCCGGATTCGGCACCTTCGCCAGGCTGCGCCAGATACCGGCGGCCAGCAGAAGCAACAGTACGCCCGCCGTCGCCAGCACGATGCTGTGCGAGTTGATAAAGGCCGTTTTTGCCGCCTCAATCAGGTGTTGCGCAGGAATGGCTGGCATCGACTGCGCCAGCTTAATGGCTTCACTAATCGATGACGAAGCCTGCTCGGCCGCCGCGCCGTCTACCCCTGCGGGCAGCACAATCGACGAAGTGTAGCTGCGGGTCAGGATCAGGCCGAACAGCGCAATGCCCAGCCCCGCACCCAGCTCGTAGGCCATCGTTTCAATCGCCCCTGCCGCCGCCGCTTTCTCTTTCGGGGCCGCCGCCATAATGGCTGAACTGGAAGCCAGTAGCGCGCTGGCTACGCTAAAGCCCAGCAGCGTCATCAGCCCCCACGCCAGCCACTGCTGGGTGCTAAAATCAATCATCGACAGACCAATAAAGCTCAGCGCGCTTAACAACATCCCGCCGGTCGCCACTTCACGCAGCCCAAGCTTCGACACCAGCACCCCGGCAATCGGGCCACTAAAGCCGCTCGCCACCATGACCGGCAGCATAAACAGCCCGGCTTCAAACGGCGTTTTGCCGTGCACAAACTGCAGCTCCTGCGCCATCAACAGCTCAAAGCCGACCAACGTGATCAGCGCCGTCATCGCCATCATCACCCCGCTTAAAATAATGCGATGGGTAAAGAGGCGCATATCCACCATCGGGCGCGTGGCCGATAGCTGTTTGCGAACAAACCAGTACAGCATTCCGGCTCCGGCAATCGCGACCATTGCCACCAGCCACAGCGCAAGCTGCCCTTTCAGCGCTGATTTGGCGCTAAATACTAGCATCAGGATGGCGGCAATCAGCACCAGTGCCTGGAAAAGATTAAGCGGCTGTTCACGTCGCGCAGGCTGACGCGGAACCACTCGGGCATTAATAGCAATCACCACCAGCACAATCGGGACGTTTATCAGGAACACCGAGCCCCAATAGAAGTGCTCGAGCAGCAGACCGCCCACCAGCGGGCCAAACGCCGCGCCGCCCGAGCCAACGGCGGCCCACAGTCCCAGCGCCATATTACGGTGACGAGCTTCGGCAAAGGTGGTGCGGATCCCGGCAAGCGTTGCCGGAACAATCATCGCCGCACCAATCGCCAGCAGCGCGCGGGACGCAATCAGCGTCATCGCGGTCGGTGAAAACGCTGCCGCCAGCGAGGCCAGACCAAAGATCCCGCTGCCGAGCAGCAGCAGGCGTTTAAAACCAATTTTATCGCCGAGCGCACCCATCGGCAGCACCATACCGGCCATCACTAATGAATAGATATCAATGATCCACAGCAGCTCATTGCCGCTGGTGCCCAGCGCAACGCTAAGCGTCGGCGCGGCTACGTGCAGCACGGTGGCATCAATCGCCACCGGGATATAGACCATCAGGATAGCCATGAGCGTTAACCATTGGCGTGACATTTTTCCATTCCTCACATCGTTAATTTGTTGGACGCATGTCCAGGAAAAGGATCCTGCCGGATTGTTGAACACATGTCCAATTGTTTGTTATTCTCATCTAAACCCTACTTAAACGAAGAAAAATGAACTATTTAAATCGAGAAGAACGGCGCGAAGCGATCCTCAAAACCGCCATGCAGGTGGCGCTAAGCGGGGGTTTTAACGCCATGACCGTGCGCAACATTGCCAGCGTCGCCGGCGTATCTAGCGGCCAGGTCCATCACCACTTCACCTCTATTGGTGAACTCAAATCCCTCGCCTTCGTCAGGCTGATCCGTGAAATGCTTGATATGCCTCTGGTGGCGGACGATGCGAGCTGGCACGACCGCCTCTTTTCTATGCTTGGCAGTGACGATGGCCGACTCGAACCCTATATACGCCTGTGGCGAGAAGCGCAGCTGCTGGCAGACAGCGATAGCGAAATAAAAGGGGCTTACCTGCTCACGATGGATATGTGGCATAAGGAAACCGTATCGCTCATTTTGCAGGGAACAGAAGCGAATGAATTCAGGCCAATAGATAGCGCGGAAAACATTGCATGGCGATTAATTGCATTAGTGTGTGGACTAGACGGAATTTATGCACTAGGGATGGCGGAAATAAGTGACGAAATTTTCACTCGTTATATACAACATTATATTACGCTAGAGCTCAAGCCCACTTAATTTACATTTAGTAACAATTAACAACGTTTTATTCACAGCGCGTTTTCTTACAACGCGTTTTTTTTATCTATTCTTCAACGATAAAGAGATAAAACGGCCTGACAATAATACCCCTCCTCACCTACCTCGCTGTTTTTCCTTTGTTTCTTTTTTATGACGCGTTCCTCGAGGATTATATGGCAAGCAATGAGAAAGAGAATCATTACCTTCTAAAAGAATGGAAACCTGAAAATCCTGGCTTCTGGGAAAATAAAGGAAAATCAATTGCGAGGCGAAATCTGTGGATTTCCGTAGCCTGTTTATTACTCGCCTTCTGCGTCTGGATGTTATTTAGTGCAGTTGCGGTCAATCTTAATAAAGTCGGATTTAATTTCACCACCGACCAACTCTTTTTATTAACAGCACTACCTTCACTTTCCGGTGCAATATTACGTGTCCCCTACTCCTTTATGGTACCCATTATGGGCGGGCGCAAATGGACGGTGGTAAGTACGGTGATCCTGGTGGTACCGTGCATCTGGTTAGGCATTGCCATTCAGAACGCCGCTACCCCCTACTGGGTATTTATTATCATCGCACTGCTATGCGGTTTCGCTGGTGCTAACTTCGCGTCCAGCATGGGCAACATCAGTTTCTTCTTCCCGAAAGCGAAACAAGGCAGCGCACTCGGCATCAACGGCGGCCTGGGCAACCTTGGCGTCAGCGTGATGCAAATGGTGGCGCCAGCGGTGATCTTCCTGCCCATCTTCACCTTTATCGGCATTCACGGCGTACCGCAGGAAGATGGTTCCATTCTCTCGCTGGCGAATGCTGCCGTTATCTGGGTACCGCTGCTAATTATCGCGACTATCGCGGCCTGGGTCGGGATGAATGATATTGCCAGCTCCAAAGCCTCCGTGCGTGACCAACTTCCGGTACTGAAACGCCCGCATATGTGGCTGTTGAGCCTGCTCTATCTGGCGACCTTCGGATCCTTTATCGGTTTCTCAGCGGGTTTCGCGATGCTGGCAAAAACCCAATTTCCGGACGTTAACATCCTCAAACTCGCCTTCTTCGGGCCGTTTATCGGCGCGCTGGCGCGCTCATTTGGCGGTGTGATTTCGGACAGACTGGGCGGCGTGAAGGTGACGCTGGTGAACTTCGTGCTGATGGCGGTATTCACCGGCCTGCTGTTCCTGACCTTACCGGGCAGCGGCTCCGGCAGCTTCCTCGCCTTCTACGTCGTATTTATGGGCCTGTTCCTCACCGCTGGGCTCGGCAGCGGCTCCACCTTCCAGATGATCGCGGTGATTTTCCGTCAAATCACTATCGACAGCGTTAAAAAACGCGGCGGTACGGATGAACAGGCCCAGCACGAGGCGGTAACCGATACCGCCGCCGCGCTGGGTTTTATCTCCGCTATCGGCGCAGTCGGCGGTTTCTTCATTCCGAAAGCCTTCGGCACCTCTTTAGCCATGACCGGTTCACCGGTCGGCGCCATGAAAGTGTTTTTTGTCTTCTACGTCGTGTGCGTACTGGTGACATGGCTTGTCTACGGCCGCCGCAAACCGACGTCAAAATAAACATAACTATGTGAGCAGTGTAACCACGGGGGAGCAAAGCCCCCCGTCAGGAGGAGCAAGTATGAGCAAGCTACTGGATCGCTTTCGCTACTTTAAGCAGAAAGGCGAGACCTTTGCCAACGGTCACGGACAGGTCTATGACAACAACCGCGACTGGGAAGACAGCTATCGTCAGCGCTGGCAATTCGACAAAATCGTTCGCTCCACGCACGGGGTGAACTGTACGGGCTCATGCAGTTGGAAGATCTATGTTAAAAACGGGCTGGTCACCTGGGAAACTCAACAGACCGACTATCCCCGCACCCGCCCTGACCTGCCAAACCATGAGCCTCGCGGCTGCCCGCGCGGCGCCAGCTACTCCTGGTATCTCTATAGCGCCAACCGCCTCAAATACCCGCTGGCGCGCAAAAAGCTGATTGAGCTGTGGCGCGAAGCCCTCGCCGCGCACCCGGACCCAATGGTGGCCTGGGACAGCATCATGAAAGACCCGGAAAAAACCCGCAGCTACAAACAAGCGCGGGGTAAAGGCGGCTTTGTGCGTTCCTCGTGGAAAGAGCTTAATCAGCTGATTGCCGCCGCCAACGTCTGGACAATTAAAAAGTACGGCCCCGACCGCGTGGCGGGCTTTTCACCTATTCCGGCGATGTCGATGGTCTCCTACGCCGCCGGTACCCGCTATCTCTCCTTGATTGGCGGCACCTGCTTAAGCTTTTACGATTGGTACTGCGACTTACCGCCAGCGTCGCCGATGACCTGGGGCGAGCAGACCGACGTGCCGGAATCCGCCGACTGGTACAACTCCAGCTATATCATCGCCTGGGGTTCTAACGTGCCGCAGACCCGTACACCGGACGCCCACTTCTTTACCGAGGTGCGCTACAAAGGCACCAAGACCGTTGCCATCACCCCAGACTTCTCTGAAGTCGCCAAGCTCAGCGACCAATGGCTGGCACCGAAACAGGGTACCGACAGCGCACTGGCTATGGCGATGGGTCACGTGATCCTCAAAGCGTTCCACCTTGATAACCCGAGCGAATATTTCATCAACTACTGCCGCCGCTACACCGACATGCCGATGCTGGTGATGCTCGACAGCCGCGACGACGGTTCGTATACCGCAGGTCGCCTGCTGCGCGCCTCGGACCTGGTCGATGGGCTCGGCGAAGCCAATAACCCGGAATGGAAAACCGTTGCCTATAGCCTCGACGGCGAACTGGTGGTACCAAACGGCTCGATAGGCTTCCGCTGGGGCGAAAAAGGCAAATGGAACCTTGAATCGCTGGCCTCCGGCAAAGAGACCGAGCTTGCGCTCTCATTGCTGGATAACCGCGATACCGTGGCTGGCGTGGCGTTCCCCTACTTTGGCGGCAACGAAAACCCGCACTTTCGCAGCGTCAAACAAGACCCGATTCTGGTACGCAAGCTGCCGGCAAAACAGCTGACCTTCGCCGATGGCAGCAGCCGTCTGGTCGTGAGCGTCTATGACCTGGTGCTGGCCAACTACGGCCTTGACCGCGGTCTGGACGATGGCCTGGCGGCGAAAAGCTTCGATGAGGTGAAAGCCTATACCCCGGCCTGGGGCGAGCAGATAACGGGCGTATCGCGCCACAACATCGAAAAGATTGCCCTTGAGTTCGCCGACACCGCGCACAAAACGCACGGTCGTTCGATGATCATCCTCGGTGCCGGGGTCAACCACTGGTACCACATGGACATGAACTACCGTGGGATGATCAACATGCTGGTGTTCTGCGGCTGCGTCGGTCAAAGCGGCGGCGGCTGGGCGCACTACGTGGGCCAGGAGAAGCTGCGTCCGCAAACCGGCTGGCTGCCGCTGGCCTTCGCGCTGGACTGGAACCGTCCGCCACGCCAGATGAACAGCACCTCCTACTTCTACAACCACGCCAGCCAATGGCGCTATGAGAAGCTGACCGCGCAAGAACTGCTCTCACCGCTGGCCGACCCGAAAAAGTACACCGGGCATCTGATAGATTTTAACGTCCGCGCCGAGCGTATGGGCTGGCTGCCGTCCGCGCCGCAGTTGAACCTCAACCCGCTGACCGTGAAGGCCAAAGCGGAAGCGGCAGGCATGACGCCGCAGGAGTACACCGCTCAGGCGCTGAAGTCTGGCGATATTCGTTTTGCCAGCGAACAGCCGGATAACGGCGCAAACCATCCGCGTAACCTGTTCATCTGGCGCTCCAACCTGCTGGGCTCCTCCGGTAAAGGCCACGAGTACATGCTGAAGTATCTGCTCGGTGCCGACAGCGGGATTCAGGGCGAGGATTTGGGTTCGACCGACGACGTAAAACCGGAAGAAGTGGAGTGGCAGACCGCCGCTATCGAGGGCAAACTCGACCTGCTGGTCACGCTTGATTTCCGTATGTCCAGTACCTGCCTGTTCTCCGATATCGTCCTGCCGACCGCCACCTGGTACGAAAAAGACGATATGAACACCTCGGATATGCACCCGTTCATCCACCCGCTTTCCGCGGCGGTGGATCCGGCGTGGGAGTCCAAAAGCGACTGGGAAATCTACAAAGGCATCGCCAAAGCGTTCTCAGAAATCTGTCAGGGTCACCTCGGCGTAGAAACCGACGTGGTGCTGCAACCGTTACAGCACGACTCCCCGGCGGAACTAGCGCAGCCGTTTGCCATTCAGGACTGGCGCAAAGGCGAATGTGACCTGATCCCAGGCAAAACCGCGCCAAACATTGTCGCCGTTGAACGCGACTACCCGGCTACCTACGAGCGCTTTACCTCGCTCGGCCCGTTGATGGACAAACTCGGCAACGGCGGCAAAGGCATCGGTTGGAAAACCCAGACCGAGATCGACTTCCTCGGTAAGCTCAACTACGTCAAGCTCGACGGCCCGGCAAAAGGCCGCCCATGCATTGAAACGGCGATTGATGCCGCCGAAGTGATCCTCACCTTAGCCCCGGAAACCAACGGGCAAGTTGCGGTGAAAGCCTGGCAAGCGCTGGGCGAGTTTACCGGCCTCAACCACACCCATCTGGCGACCAACAAAGAAGACGAAAAAATTCGCTTCCGCGATATTCAGGCGCAGCCGCGCAAAATCATCTCCAGCCCGACCTGGTCAGGGCTTGAAGATGAACACGTCTCCTATAACGCGGGCTACACCAACGTGCACGAGCTGATCCCGTGGCGCACCGTGTCGGGCCGCCAGTCGCTGTATCAGGATCACCCGTGGATGCGCGATTTCGGCGAAAGCCTGGTGGCCTATCGCCCGCCAATCGACACTCGCAGCGTCAGCCACATGAAGGAAATTCCGCCAAACGGTTTCCCGGAAAAAGCGCTGAACTTCCTGACGCCGCACCAGAAATGGGGCATTCACTCCACCTATAGCGAAAACCTGCTGATGTTAACGCTGTCGCGCGGCGGGCCGATCGTCTGGCTTAGCGAAATCGATGCCAAAGAGCTGGGTATCGCCGATAACGACTGGATTGAAGCGTTCAACGCCAACGGTGCGCTCACCGCCCGCGCGGTAGTGAGCCAGCGCGTGCCGCCGGGCATGACCATGATGTACCACGCTCAGGAACGCATCATGAACATTCCAGGCTCGGAGGTCACCGGGCGACGCGGGGGGATTCACAACTCGGTCACCCGCATCTGCCCGAAACCTACCCATATGATTGGCGGCTATGCGCAGCTTGCCTATAGCTTCAACTACTACGGAACGGTCGGTTCGAACCGTGATGAGTTCATTATGATTCGCAAAATGAAAAACATTAATTGGCTGGATGATGAAGGCAATGACCAGGTTCAGGAGGCGGCAAAATGAAGATACGCTCACAGGTTGGGATGGTTTTAAACCTTGATAAATGCATTGGCTGCCACACCTGCTCCGTGACCTGTAAAAACGTCTGGAGCAGCCGCGAAGGGATGGAATACGCGTGGTTTAACAACGTCGAGACCAAACCGGGCATCGGCTTCCCGAAAGACTGGGAAAACCAGGAGAAATGGCAAGGCGGCTGGGTGCGCGGCATCAGCGGAAAACTGACCCCGCGCATGGGCGGCCGTCTGGGCGTGCTGTCGAAAATCTTCGCCAACCCGCTTATCCCTGGCATTGACGATTACTACGAACCTTTCACCTACGACTACCAGCACCTGCACAATGCGCCGGAAGGCAAAAACCTGCCCACCGCCCGCCCGCGCTCGCTGATTAGCGGCCAGCGGATGAACAAAATTGAATGGGGCCCGAACTGGGAAGAGTTGCTTGGCGGCGAATTTGAAAAACGCGCCCATGACCAGAACTTCGCGGCGATGCAAAAAGAGATGTACGGCCAGTTCGAAAACACTTTCATGATGTACCTGCCGCGCCTGTGCGAACACTGCCTGAACCCAAGCTGTGTCGCCACCTGCCCAAGCGGCGCGATTTACAAGCGTGAAGAAGACGGCATCGTGCTGATTGACCAGGACAAGTGCCGCGGCTGGCGTATGTGTATCACCGGTTGCCCGTACAAAAAAATCTACTTCAACTGGAAAAGCGGCAAATCCGAAAAATGCATTTTCTGCTACCCGCGTATTGAATCCGGCCAGCCAACCGTCTGTTCGGAAACCTGCGTGGGGCGAATTCGCTATCTCGGCGTGCTGCTGTATGACGCTGACCGTATCGAAGAAGCAGCCAGCACCGAACACGAGACCGATCTCTACGAGCGTCAATGCGATGTGTTCCTCGACCCGCACGACCCAGCGGTGATTGAAGAAGCATTGAAACAGGGCATCACCCAGAACACGCTCGACGCCGCACAACGTTCACCGGTGTACAAAATGGCGATGGACTGGAAGTTGGCGCTGCCGCTGCATCCGGAATACCGCACCTTGCCGATGGTCTGGTACGTACCGCCGCTGTCACCGATTCAGTCCGTTGCCGATGCCGGTGGACTGCCAAAAACCGACAGCATTCTGCCGGCGGTGGAAAGCCTGCGCATTCCGGTACAGTACCTGGCAAACATGCTCAGCGCGGGCGACACTGGCCCGGTACTGCGCGCGCTGAAACGCATGATGGCAATGCGTCACTACAAACGTTCTCAGACCGTTGAAGGCGTCACCGACACCCGCGCGATTGAAGAAGTGGGCTTAAGCGTGGAACAGGTTGAAGAGATGTACCGCTACCTGGCAATTGCCAACTACGAAGACCGCTTCGTTATTCCAACCAGCCACCGTGAAATGGCGGAAGACGCCTTCCCGGAAAGCAAGGGCTGCGGCTTCACCTTCGGTGACGGTTGTCACGGGTCGGACACCAAGTTCAACCTGTTTAACAGTCATCGTATAGACGCCATCAATATCGGGGAGAAAAACTAATGCGAGTCCTGAAAATAATCGGGCTGCTGCTGGAGTACCCCGATGAGCTCAGCTGGGACAATAAGAATGAGCTATTTGCGTTAATCGACAGCGATGCCCCGGCGCTGCGCCCGTTCCTGGAACAGCATCTGGCGGCCTCGCTGCTCGATAAGCAGGCCGAATGGTGCGAGATTTTCGAGCGCGGGCGCGCAACGTCACTCATGCTGTTTGAGCACGTCCATGCGGAATCCCGCGATCGTGGTCAAGCGATGGTTGAGCTCATGTCGCAGTATGAACAGGCCGGTTTGCAGCTCGACTGCCGCGAGCTGCCTGACCATCTGCCGCTCTATCTCGAGTATCTCAGCATTCTGCCACAGGCTCAGGCGCAGGAAGGCCTACAAAACGTCGCGCCAATTCTGGCGCTGATTGGCGGCCGGCTGAAACAGCGTCAGGCACCGTGGTATCAGCTGTTCGATACCCTGCTGTCATTGGCGAAAACATCATTATCAAGTGACAGTGTCACAAAACAGGTGGCGGGCGAAGCGCGAGATGATACCCGTCAGGCGCTGGACGCAGTCTGGGAAGAGGAACAGGTGAAGTTTATCGAAGATAACGCCACCGCCTGTGACAGTTCCCCGCTGCAAAGTTATCAACGACGCTTTAGCCAGGACGTGGCGCCACAGTACGTGGACGTCCGTGCGGGAGGCCCGAAATGATACAGTACCTCAACGTCTTTTTTTACGACATCTACCCTTACCTCTGCGGCACGGTGTTCCTGCTGGGCAGTTGGTTGCGCTACGACTATGGTCAGTACACCTGGCGCTCCTCATCCAGCCAGATGCTCGATAAGCGCGGGATGGTGATTTGGTCCAACCTGTTCCACGTCGGTATTCTGGGGATCTTCTTCGGCCACTTCTTCGGCATGTTGACGCCGCACTGGGTATATGAATCCTGGCTGCCGCTGTCGCAGAAACAGCTGATGGCGATGATTCTCGGCGGTGCTTGTGGGGTAATGACGCTGGTCGGCGGCGCGGGTCTGCTGATTCGTCGTCTGTTCAACCCGCGCATTCGCGCAACCTCATCGACGGCGGATATTCTGATCCTCAGTATTTTGCTGATCCAGTGCTGCCTCGGCCTGACCACCATTCCGTTCTCCGCGCAGCACCCTGACGGCAGCGAGATGCTGAAGCTGGTGGACTGGGCGCAGGCGGTGGTCACTTTCCACGGCGGCGCATCGGCGCACCTGGACGGCGTAGCCTGGATTTACCGCGTGCATCTGGTGCTCGGCATGACCATCTTCCTGCTGTTCCCGTTCACCCGCCTGGTGCACGTCTGGAGCGCGCCGGTGGAATACCTGACTCGCCGTTATCAGGTCGTACGCTCACGCCGATAACCGTTTTAATCCCTGTAGCCCGGCTGAGCATCGCGACGCCGGGTTTTTTACGCCACAAACAAAATACTAAACCTAATCTCAACCACTTTATCTTTCACCACCACAATGAATAATAACGCGCTATATTACGCTCGTTGAATTTACCAGCGTGTCTGAAAGCACGCGGAAAATATAAATTCACTCAGCATCGTAATTAATAATCTTGTTATGGCGAGGCTCCTGAATAAACATAAGTTATCGCCCTGGTGGTATCGAGAGAGACCATCACAGGGAAATACAGGCATCCATCGAATCAAGGTGTTGCCAAGATAACTTCTGACGGCTCAAGGTCGTACAGATACGTTGTTCAGTGCTAAAACCGGGACGTAGGGATTTTTCTCAGCATTTCCAGTTTTGATCGCCCTATATAGAATTTCTATAGGGAACATTTTGATGTCTTATATTCATGCCACTGCGCCGCACTACCCAACTGCCCCGGCTACGGGCGATATTATCTCAAGCTACATGTCGAAAACGTTTATTTCGTTGCCGGAACCACTCAGCGTAAAAGAAGCGCGCGAGATGTTCCTGCGACAATTAAATGACGATCATTTCCCCTGCGCCGTATTCGTGGTTTCCGGCGACAATCTGCGTGGAATATTATCCACTCGCGCGCTGTTACAAGCGTCCGATGATAATCAGCCGGTCGCGCAGCTGATGACCTCCACCCTATTCCACGTCAGCCCGGACGATACCCGCGACGTGGCCGCGGAGCTTATCGAAAAGCACCGCCTGACGCTGCTACCGGTGATTGAAAACGGGAAGCTTATCGGCTGCCTCAATGAAAAAGAGATTGATAAGCTGTTAGCCGATGAAATCACCGAAGATGCGCAGCTTCAGGGGGCGACGTTGCCGCTGGAAAAACCGTATCTGGAGATTAGCCCGGTTACGCTGTGGAAAAAACGCGCCGTCTGGCTGCTGCTGCTGTTTATCGCGGAAGCGTACACCAGCACCGTCATTCAGCACTTTGAAGAGGCGCTGGAGTCCGCCATTGCGCTGGCCTTCTTTATCCCGTTGCTGATTGGCACCGGGGGCAACAGCGGTACGCAAATCACCTCGACGCTGGTGCGCGCCATGGCGCTAGGCGAAGTGGGCTTAAGGGATCTGGGGCGAATTCTGCGTAAAGAGATGTCGACGGCGATGCTGGTCGCCATCACGCTCGGCGCAGCAGGCTGTCTGCGAGCATGGATCATGGGCATTGGCCCAGAAATCACCTTTATCGTCAGCCTGACGCTGGTGTGCGTTACCATCTGGAGCGCGATCGTCTCCTCGGTGATCCCGCTGGTCATTAAACGCGTCGGCATCGACCCGGCGGTGGTTTCCGCGCCGTTTATCGCCACGCTGATTGACGGCACCGGGCTGATTATTTACTTCAAAATCGCCCAGCATTTCTTAGGGTTAAACTAGCGCGAAGCCTCTCATTCCGTAGCCCGGCCAAGCGAAGCGACGTCGGTCTACAGGGTGAAGGTGTCGCCGGTTGCCGGGGAGATAACCTCCGGCAGCCACAGTTTTCCCCACGCGCCGGTGCAGTGGCAGCCCATGATTTTATCGGGCTTAAGCTGCTGTAAAAATTGCCTGACCTGCCAGAGCGTGCGCGGTGAAGCACTGCGCAGATGAAAACCGCCGATAATCGCGTGAACCTTGTTGATGCCGGTAATCCGCTGGCAGTGCCGCACGATGTTGATAATCCCGCGATGCCCGCAGCCGGTAATAATGACCAGCCCGCGTTCGGACAGATAAATCAACACCCCCTCATCAATCACGTAATCCGTTTGATCGCCGGTCACCCCGTAGGCTTTGGGGCTATCAACGGCTATTTCGCCTGACCAGATAAAACGGTCACTAATGTGCAGCGGCGCGCGGGTGTACTCCATACGATGGCGAGCGTAATCAATCTCCAGCGACAACTTTTTGATTTTATGGTTGCGCCCCGCCACGTTCAGCGCGGCATAGCGCTCGTTGCCGATGGTCGGATGGCAAATAATGCGGCTGTTATCCGGCAGCCAGGGTACGCCGCCGCAGTGGTCGTAATGACCGTGTGAAAGCACCGTCGCCGTGAGGTTATCTAGCGAAATGCCCATCTGCGCGGCATTGTGCCGGAAACTGTCATCAGGGCCGGTATCGAAAAGAATCGAGGTGGTTTCATCCTCAAGCAGCAGGCTTAGTCCCGCTTTGGCTCGGAGTCCGCTATCGGCACCACGAGCCAGCTGGTTTTCAAGCAATACGCGAAGCGTTAATGCCATCATCTCATCCCTGAAGGTTACGTTATGACGTAAACGTATATTATTTCCCGGCTTCGGGGTGGGTGTCGAATGCCGCCATTATGGCTTCCAGCTCGCTAACGCTAAAGCCGTATTTCGGGTCGTCTACGCCCAGACCAAAGCGGATTTGCAGCGCCTCGTACAGCGCGGGCACGTCCGGGAAATCTATCTTCTCGACCACGTGGTTGTTATCCCAGTGGGTAAAGTGGAAGTTGGTCAGCGTCATTTTTCCACCGTCCGGCAGGTGACGACACATCAGCAAATGGTGACGGAAATGCGACTGCGGCCAGTGCGCCGACCAGAAGTTGCCCATCACGTAATCTGACGCATACTGACGACCTAAATCGAAGTGATACATCGACTGCCAGTGATCGTGGTGGCTGAACTGTAAAATCCATTCCTGATTTTCATACAGCAGACGATAGTCGCCGTGCGGTGTTGTCTGGGTAATATCCGCCAGCAGCTTGATTGGCGCGGTCAGCGTCTGCCCGCCAAAGCCTACGTCAGCAATCCAGCGCTCGCCGTCAACGTCCACCAGCAGCAGGCGGTGGGTTCGCGGCGGCATCTACGGCGGATGCGATAGCACCACGCGGCCCAGCAGGCTGCGCACGTGGAAACCCAGTTCGCGCAGCACGCGCTCAAACAGACCGTTTTGTTCAAAACAGTAGCCGCCACGACGTGCGTGAACCAGCTTGTCTTCCAGTGATTGATCGTCGAGGTGCATCTCGCGCGGCAACAGCACGTCAAGATTCTCGAACGGAATGGCGCTGTTGTGGTGGATATGCAGACTGCGCAGCGTCTCAATGGATACGTCAGGGGTTCCCGTCCAACCGAGACGGGCAAAATAGGCGCTTAAGAAAGGGGTCATCAATGCCTCCAGCGTTGGTGTCCGTTCTTTATAACCTATTTTGCCCGGTCCACTGACCGATTTGTGCGATCGGTTAACCTACCGTGTACTTCTCTGCATTAACCCCAGCGCGGTCAGCATTAACGCCAGCCCGACGAACAGCGTCAGGCTCGCCATCGCCATCCCCTGACCGACCGAACCCTGCTCGAACTGCCGCCAGATAAACACCGCTACGGTCTGCGTCCCCGCCGGTGCCAGCAGCAGCGAGGTCACCAGTTCACGGGAAGCAACGGCGAACACCATCAGCATCGCCGCCAGCAGCGCCGGAAACACCAGCGGCAGGACAATCAGCCGTAGCGCCTGCCACGGCGACGCACCGTGCACCCGCGCCGCGGGCTCCAGATTATTCCCCAACTGACGCAGGGCGCTGCCGACATAACGCACCGGCCACGGCAGTAACAGACAGCAATAAGAGAGCAGCAGCATAAACCATGTATTGTAAGGTGAGACCGGCCAGAACGGCTGATTCCACAGTAGAATCAGCCCAACGCCCACCACCACTCCCGGCAGCGCGGCAGGCATCAGCGACAGCGCATCGATTAGTGCGCTGCCTTTGATTTTTTGTACCAGCACCAGCCAGGCCGCCACCAGCCCGAGCAGGCCGACAATCAGCGCCGACGCCAGCGCCAGCGATAAACTGGTACCCAGCGCCGACAGCGCATCGCCCTGCTGCACGAACAGCGCGCTAAAGTGCTTCAACGTAAAGTTGCCCATGTTCAATCCGCCGGAAAGCGTCCCCATCAGGCTGGTTGCGACCATCGACGCGCCGGGAAGCAGTACCGCCAGGCCACCAACGCCGCCCATCACCAGCAGCGCAGGTAGCGTCATCACACCAAGCGACGCCCCGCTGTTCTCCCCGGGTTTTCCGGTGACGCTGGTGACCTCCGTCGTTCCCGTCAGCCGTTTTTGTAACCACCAGGCGAGCAGCGCCACGCTAATCAGCAGCACCGACAGCAGCGACGCACCGGTGAGATCGATAGGCCAGTCCGCGAGTTTTTTCTCAATACCTACGGTGAGCATCACCACGCCCGCCCGCGAGCCCAGCGCCGCGGGCACCCCGTACTCTTCAATCGCCAGAGTAAAGGCAAGCAGCATCCCCGCCGCCAGCGCCGGGGAAAGCATCGGCAGCGTGACGTGCCAGAATGCCCGCCAGGCGCTCGCCCCGTGAACCCGTGCAACAATTGCCAGCCGCTGCCCGCTCGCCAGCAGGCTGCGGGAGACGGCAAAATAGACCACCGGGAAGATATTCAGGGTCATCACCAGCACAATCCCCGTGCGGCTAAACAGTAGATCGTTCAGATCCCAACCGGTCAACTGCTGCAGGTAGCCGTTATGCTGCAACACCAGCATCCATGACAGCGCAGCGATATACGGTGGCGTGAGGAACGGAATTAAGAACAGCAGATCCCACAGCTTCGGCAGCGGCAGGTTAAACAGTCCGCGCAGCACGCCGAGCGGCAGGCCGACAATCACGCTCATCAACGCCACGCCGCAGGCAATCCATAGGGTTCCGCCGAGCATCGGCATCAGCTGCGGGTCGCTTAGTAAAGCGGCAATGCCGCTAAACGGCCGATGCAGCGAACCGGCGCTGAACTGTGGGAAAATAGCCTGCAACAGAATGAAAAAGAGCGGTAATGCCACCAGCACCACCAGAGCGATGAGGGTGACGAAAGAGAGGGATTTTTGTTTCACCCGAGGTTCCAGATTGTAGCCCGGCCGAGCGAAGCGCCGCCGGGGTTGTACACAATGCTAAATCCCGGCGTCGCTTTGCTCGGCCGGGCGACGGAAATTTACTGCCCGAACAACGTATTAAACCGAGCCAGAACGGCGCTGCGCTCGCTGCTACCATCGCTGGAGGTTGGCAGCACTTTCAGGTCGTTCAGCAACGGGCGTTTCGCCGACACATCGCTGCGAGCCGGCATCAGCCACGCTTCGGCCACCATTGCCTGCCCCTCCGGCGACAGCACGTAGTCGACAAAGGCTTTCGCCTCATCCGCATGTTGTGTGGATTTGAGGATCATCATCGGGCGCGGCGCAATCACCGTACCGCTTGCCGGGAAAATCACCTTCAGCGATTCGCCCTGATCGATATTACCGTAGGAGACATAGTCCACCGCGCCAAATACCGCCGCTTTCGCCCCCTGCATCACCGGCGTAACCGCCTGCGCGTTCGGCCCGCTCACCACCATGCCGTTCTTTTTCAGTTCATCAAACAGCGCCCAGGCTTTATCACCCATGCCATTTTGTAACCCGATCAGCAAATCGAGCGAGGCACCGGAAAGCGCCGGGTCCGGCGTGGTGACTTTGTCTTTAAACGCCGCTTCGGTCAGGTCGCGCCACTCTTTCGGCTCCGGAGTACCGCTTTTGGTGTTCCAGACAATCCCCAGCGCCGAAATACCCTGCGCCACATAGTCGGTAGATTTCAGCGCCGCCGGAACCTTATCGGCATTCCCGCTCTGATATGGCAGCAACCAGCCACGACCATGCAAGTCTTCAGCGGTGTCCCACGAGGCAGAAATCAGCACGTCCGCCTGCGGGTTAGCCTGCTCGGCTTCCAGACGGGCCATCACCTTGCCGGTGGTGGCCTGGAAGATATTCACCTTCACGCCGGTTTTCTTTTCATAGCCGCTGGCCAGATTTTTTGCCAGAGAACCTGGGCCTGCGGTGTATACGGTCAGCGCATGGGCGCTGGAAATCATCGAAGCAGATAACATCATCGCGAGCGCAACGCCTTTTTTAACGGATTTCATACAAGTTCCCCTGAGGTAGAATCAACGGTGCGAACAGCAGCAATGCTGCCCGCAGAAAGGTGCACAATTCGGTCAGCCAGCAGTTCGGCCTCGCGGCGGTCGTGGGTGACGTACACGGCGGTGATGCCGAGCTGGCGCAGCAGTCGGCTCATCTCCAGACATAACGATTCACGCAGTTCGCTATCGAGGTTGGAAAGCGGCTCATCAAACAGCAGTACCCGTGGTTCGGCGACGATCGCCCTTGCCAGCGCCACGCGCTGCTGCTGCCCGCCGGAGAGCCCGGAAGGCTTACGTTCGCCGAATCCGGAAAGTCCAACCATCGCCAGTGCGTTATTAACCCGACGCGTCCGCTCATCGCGGGCCACGCCGCGCATTCGCAGTGGAAAAGCGACGTTTTCAGCGGCAGTCATATGCGGCCACAGCGCATAGTCCTGGAAAACCATGCCGATATCGCGCTGTTCGGGCGGCAGCCCCCAGCCGGGTCTGGCAATCAGACGGTCGCCGAAATGAATTTCACCTTCAGCGGGAACGGTGAGCCCTGCCAGCAGGCGCAGTAACGTGCTTTTGCCGCAGCCGGAAGGCCCAAGCAATGCCACGATGCTGCCCGCATCGATCTGCAGGTTGATGTGATTAAGAACGGTGGTGGCACCGAAAGCGAAGGAAACGCTGTCGAGCCGAATGCCAGTTAGCGCGCGCATTTTTGCCCTCCCCGATGGGAAAGCGATGCGTCACCCGCGGTCGAAATCCGACGGGCCGCACTCACCTGCATGAAGATCAGGGGAGCCAACATATTGTTATCCTCTTTGGGACTTAGTGCTGGCGACTATAGGCAGGTGATATGACGTATTGATTACGCTTTTATTGCGATTTAGTGTGTGGTTAACCGCATCCCATTATTCAGGAAATCCTTATGAGCCGTTTTCGCCCCGTTGAACTTCACCACGCCAGCCGCCTGCTCAATCACGGCCCGACCATCCTCATTACCAGCTTTGACGTCGAGTCAAAACGGCGCAACGTGATGGCCGCGGCCTGGTCAATGCCAGTGGAGTTCGAGCCGCCGCGGATCGCTATCGTGGTCGATAAGAGCGCCTGGTCGCGGGAAATTATTGAGCGCAACGGCACGTTCGGCATCGTGGTACCAGGCGTCGCTGCCGCCAGTTGGACGTATGCCGTTGGCAGCGTCAGCGGACGCGAAGAGGATAAATTCAACGCCTACGGTATTCCGGTGGTGAAAGGCCCGGTGCTGGGGCTGCCGGTAATTGAAGAGAAATGTCTGGCGTGGATGGAGTGCCGACTGCTGCCCGCCACGGCCGCCGCCGGGCAATACGACACGCTGTTTGGCGAAGTGGTTTCCGCCGCCGCGGATGAGCAGGCATTCATCGCAGGGCGCTGGCATTTCGACGACGATAAGCGCAATACGCTGCATCATCTCGGCGCAGGAACGTTCGTCGCGAGCGGAAAACAAATCCGCGCCAACACCCCTTCAGAGTAACCAGCAAGGATAGCCCGGCCAAGCGAAGCGCCGCCGGGAATGGCACCGAGCTCCCCGGAGTCGGCTACGCCTCGTCCGGGCTACGAGAGGCTTACATGCTGTAGCCGGGTTTTTTAATCAGCTCATCCATATGTGGGGCAATCTCGGTGTCCCACACCTGCTGCCAGTCGCTCTGCTGTACCTGATTCAGGGCAACGCTAACGGCGCCCTCTTTGCTATTCAGATGGCGAATTAATACTTCGGTGATGTCCGCTGCCAGCGCGGTTTTTTGCTCGTCGTTCAGGTCGCGGGGAAAACATTTGATATCAACGTGTGGCATCTGCAGGGCTCCTTATGGTTAGAGCCATAAAGCTACCATAGCCTGGCGTAAACCACTGCCTTTTCGTGCGCTTAAGCGGTAGATTGCCGCGCTTTTTCGGCCATCAACTGCGTGATAAACGCTTCGGTTTCACGCTGATTGCGCAGCCGCACAAAGCGGATATGCTGCCAGGCAGGATCGGCCATATCCCGCAGATAACGCGCGCGGTTTGGCCGCCAGGTTTTCAGCGTCCAGAGGATAATGGAGTCACGGCTGAAGAAGGAACGCCGGAAGCTCTCCCGGTTACCGGTGCCAGGCCACAATTCCTGTTGTCGCCACGCCCGGCTTGCGGCACGCCAGACCGCCTGGCGGAAGGTGCGCCAGAAGCTGTAATCCACCCACACCACCAGATCCACGTCGCGCCATTTTACCGGGCGACTGCGATTGTAATTACCGTCAAGTACCCAACCGGGCGCAGCGGTTGCCTGCGTCAGCGCGGCAAAGAGTTCCTCATCGGTTACGCCCTGCCAGTCTGGCCGCCAGTAAAGCGTATCCATTTCGATATAGGGCACAGAAAACAGCGCCGCCAGACGCTTTGCCAGCGTAGACTTCCCCACGCCGCTGGTGCCTACCACATTGATTTTCATTGGCCTCTCACTCACGTTCCCGGGTTGCATATCGCGCGACGAACATTAAACTAAAAAAATCCCTCTGGAGCTATGAACCAGATTCATTAATGGCCACATCCCATGCTTAAAGACAACATCAACGACCTCATCTCTTTTATGGTCGTGGCGCGCGAGCGCAGTTTTACCCGCGCGGCGGCGCAGCTTGGCGTGTCGCAGTCGGCGCTGAGCCACGCGATGCGCAATCTGGAAAGCCGTCTCGACGTGCGCCTGCTAACGCGCACCACCCGCAACGTCTCCCCGACCGAGGCGGGCGAAAAGCTGTATCAGCGGCTTACCCCGCACCTGCAGGAAATTGAACAGGAGATTTCTGCGCTGCGCGATACGCGCGATCGCCCGGCGGGCAACATTCGCCTCACCGTCGGCGAGCATGCGATGAATACCGTTATCTGGCCGCTGATTAAGCCTTTTATGGTGCAGTACCCGGAAATCAATATTGAGGTGACAGTCGATAACGGCCTGACGGATATTGTCGATGCGCGTTTAGACGCCGGTGTTCGTTTAGGGGAACAGGTGGCGCGCGATATGATTGCGGTGCGGATTGGCCCGGATATGCGGATGGTCGTCGTTGGTTCGCCGGAGTACCTTACCCGCTATGGCGTTCCGCAAACGCCGCACGATTTAGCGCAACATCGCTGTATTAATATGCGCCTGCCGACGCGCGGCGGATTGTATGCCTGGGAGTTTGAACAAAACGGCGAGCCTCTGCGCGTGCGCGTTGAGGGGCAACTGATCCTAAACTGCCTGCCGCAACGTATTGAAGCCGCAGAAGCCGGTTTGGGGCTGGCCTATGTTCCTGAGGACACCGTCCTGGATGGCGTAGCCGCCGGGCGTTTACAGTGCGTGCTTGACGACTGGTGCGCGCCGTTTCCCGGTTATTATCTTTATTACCCTAGCCGCCGCCAGCACACCACCGCGTTTGCGTTGTTGGTGGAGGCGTTGCGCTACCCTAAATAGCGGATTTCGGCCGCAGGTTTTCATCAAACTCCAGACGCTTACGCCCCGGCTCTTCTTCGGTTAACGGTTCGACGGCAACCAACGTCTTCTGGCATCGTTCGACCAGCACCTGATACTCGCGCGTGCCCTGTTTCTTCCACTTAAGCTCCTGCTCGGTTAAGCTGCGAATCGCTTTAGCCGGGCTGCCGATAATCAGGTGATTGGCGGGCATTTCCGCTCGCGCTTTGACAAAAGCGCACGCGCCAACGATGCTGTTCTCACCGATGGTCGCGCCGTCGATAATCACCGCGCTCATACCAACCAACGCATTACGGCCGATCACACAGCCGTGCAGAATGGCGCCGTGGCCGATGTGCCCGTCCTCTTCCACCACCGTGTCCTGCCCGGGGAAACCGTGCATGACGCAGTTATCCTGGATATTCGCGCCATCTTTGACGACGATACGCCCAAAATCGCCGCGCAGGCTGGCGTTGGGGCCAACGTAAACCCCTTTGCCAAGGATCACATCGCCAATCAGTACGGCGGTCGGATGAACGTAGCTTTCCGTTGGCACAACCGGGGTCATCCCGTCAATCTGGTAAATCGGCATGGCTTCTCCTGTTACGCTTCGGGTAATCCCCCAAAACGCTGGTAATAGAGCGGCCCCGGCGCGGGCAGTTCGCCCACCGAGCTTTCGCCTTTTTCACTGACGAAAGCCTGCGCCCCAGGGGCAACGCGTTGATATATGTTGATACAGAGCTGGCGCGCGGTCTGGCCCAGCCAGTGGGCGGGCAGCAGCTCTTCTGGCAGCAGCGGATCCTTCAGCACCACGCGGCGATAGAAATGGATCAACAGCAGGCGAATCTGGAAGCAGCGTTCCGGCGTTAGCTCATCGGGCTCGGCATCGCGTAACAGCGGCAGCAGCGGGCGGAACAGCGTAATAAACGCCTCATACATGGCGTTCTGTTCAGTCAGATGCCAGCACTCTTCGACTCGCTCACGCAGCGCGGCGCGGGAGAGCGCCAGCGGCGAATGGGCTTCGAAGAAGATAACGTTTTCCGCTACGCCCGCTTCGTGCAGCAGCGACTGGACGTCCGCCAGCTTTTGCGATGGCGAAGCCAGAAGGCTTGGCGCAAGTACGCCAAACCCCTGCCAGATCAGCTGTTTTTTCACTTCGGCAAGGGTATTTTTTTCCAGCCCTTCGGAGAGCAGCAGCAACCAGGTACCGTCCCATTCCGGGGCGCTGGCGCGATAAATTTTGCTCTCGGCGCGACGCGTCAGGCGCAGCCCTTTATCGCTCAGGCGATAGAAACTGCGGCGGCCGATGCGCACGACGTCCAGCCACTCTTCTTTGTTGAGGCGAAACAGCGCGGTACGCACAAAACGTTCACCAAAGCCCAGCCCTTCCAGCAGCGCCGCCACGCTGCCAAGCCAGACTTCTCCACCGCGCTGAGATAAACAGTCACCGTACAGTGAGGCAATCAGCGAGGTGCCGCTGATCGGCATCGCGGTCACCGCCTGCTGAATAAAGCTATCGAGTTTTTCCATATGATTCATAGTGTTGTTGTTTTTGTCCTTTTTGAATCATAGCACAGGAATTTGTAGCCCGGCCGAACGAAGTGACGCCGGGAGTAGTTCGGTGGAAAAACCCGGCGTCGCTTCGCTCGGCCGGGCTACATTGCTTAGCCGTTGGCGGCGGCTTTACGCAGGTCAAACACGCGGCAGGCCTTGCCTTCGGAGCGTGGGATGCTGCCGCAGTTGACGATGCTGACATCCGTAGAAATACCGACCATCGACTTAATGCGATGACGCAGATGGTGGCAAATCTGGCAGCGCTGCTCGTGGCTCAGCACGAGGCTACTCTCTTTCAGCTCAACGCGAATCGAAAGTGAATCAAGATGCCCACGGCGATCGACTTCCAGCTGATAGTGCGGCGCCAGATGTTCAATTTTGAGGATCTCTTCTTCCACCTGCGATGGGAAAACGTTCACGCCACGAATAATCAGCATGTCATCGCTGCGGCCACTGATGCGATCCATCCGGCGCATGGTGCGGGCGGTGCCCGGCAACAGACGCGTCAGGTCGCGGGTGCGGTAGCGAATCACCGGCAACGCTTCTTTGGTGAGCGTGGTGAACAGCAGTTCGCCGTGCTCGCCGTCGGCAAGCGGCGTACCGTCTTCCGGGTTGACCACTTCCGGGAAGAAATGGTCTTCCCAGATGGTTGGGCCGTCGGCGGTTTCAATACACTCCATCGCCACGCCCGGCCCCATGACTTCGGACAGGCCATAGATATCCAGCGCGGTAATACCGAGGCGACGTTCAATCTCCGCCTTCATGCCGGTGGTCCACGGCTCTGCGCCGAAGACGCCGGTACGCAGCGAACAGCCGCGCGCGTCGCCGCCCATCTGGCGTTCCAGCTCTTCAATCAGGTTCAGGCAGTAAGATGGCGTGACCATGATCATGTCGGGCTTAAAATCGCGGATCAGCTGCGCCTGTTTCTCGGTCTGGCCGCCGGACATCGGGATCACCGTCGCCCCTAAACGCTCGGCACCGTAGTGCGCACCCAGGCCGCCGGTGAACAGGCCGTAGCCGTAGGCCACGTGAATTTTATCCTTCGCCGAGCCGCCAGCGGCGCGCAGCGAACGGGCGACGATGTTCGCCCAGGTATCGATATCGTTCTGCGTATAGCCCACGACGGTCGGCTTGCCGGTAGTGCCGGACGACGCGTGGATACGCACCACCTGCTCCATCGGCACCGCGAAGGTATCGAACGGATAGTTATCGCGCAGATCCTGTTTGGTGGTGCACGGGAATTTACTCAGGTCACTCAGCTCACGGAAATCATCCGGGTGAACCCCCGCCGCATCAAACTTACGGCGGTACATCGGCACATTTTCGTAGGCGTGTTTCAGCGTCCACTTCAGGCGTTCAGTTTGCAGAGCCTGTAACTCGTCACGCGATGCGGTTTCAATCGGATCTAATTTTGTTGTAGTTGTCATGTTGTAGGGTACTCGCAGGTCAATTAGCTCACACTCGCTCGAGGATCATGGCAATGCCCTGACCCACGCCAATACACATCGTACACAGCGCATAGCGTCCATTGCGTCGTTCCAGCTCCAGCGTCGCTGCCAGCGCCAGCCGCGCGCCGCTCATGCCTAACGGGTGGCCTAAGGCGATGGCGCCACCGTTGGGATTCACATGCGCTGCGTCGTCCGCCAGTCCAAGCTGTCTGAGCACGCCCAGCGCCTGGGCGGCAAAGGCTTCGTTCAGCTCAATCACGTCCATATCGTTAATATTCAGCCCGGCGCGCTCCAGCACTTTACGCACCGCCGGAACTGGCCCAAGCCCCATGTACTTCGGTTCAACGCCCGCGGTCGCCATGGCGACGATGCGCGCACGCGGCGTTAAGCCTTGCGCGGCGGCCTGCTGCTCGCTTGCGATAATCAGCGCCGCCGCACCGTCGTTGACGCCGGAAGCGTTGCCCGCCGTCACCACGCCGCCCTTACGGAACGGGGTTTTCAGCGAGGCCAGTTGCTCTAAAGTGGTTTCCGCGCGCGGATGCTCATCTTCACGCACCGCGCTGACCGCGCCTTTCTTACCGATAATCTGCACCGGCACAATTTCCTGCGCCAGAATGCCGTCGCGCTGCGCTTTGGCGGTACGCTGCTGGCTGCGGTAAGCGAAGGCGTCCTGATCGGCACGGCTGATATTTAACAATTCCGCTACATTCTCTGCCGTTTCCGGCATGCTGTCAGTACCAAATTGTTGCTGCATGAGCGGGTTCACAAAACGCCAGCCGATGGTGGTATCAAACATTTCAGCCTGACGCTGGTAAGGCGTGATCGCCTTGCCCATCACGAACGGCGCGCGGGACATGGACTCCACGCCACCGGCAATCATCAGGTCCGCATCGCCCGCTTTAATGGCCCGCGCGGCAAAGCCAATCGCGTCGAGACCGGAGCCGCACAGGCGGTTAATGGTGGTGCCGGACACGCCGTACGGATAGCCCGCCAGCAGCGTCGCCATATGCGCGACGTTACGGTTATCTTCCCCGGCCTGGTTAGCGCAGCCGAAAATCACATCGTCGATACAGGTTGGGTCTAACGTCGGGTTACGGCTCAGCAGCTCGCGCAGCGGAATCGCCGCCAGATCGTCGGCGCGAACCCCGGCTAGCCCGCCAGCGTAGCGGCCAATCGGAGTTCGAATACCGTCACAAATAAACGCATCACGCATTAGACTTCTCCTGTAATAGTGCCGCCGATGCGGTGCGATTTGCCGCGAAACAGCGCCACGGTTTTTTGCTGTTGATTCACAATTTCAATGTCATACACGCCGGTCAGTTTGCCCTGCTGTTTCACCCGCGCGGTGGCGGTGAGCAGGTCGCCGGTGAAGGCCGGACGCAGAAAATCGATGCTCGCCGCCGACGCCACCGCCGCCAGCCCCTGGCTGTTGCAGGCGTAGGCAAACGCGGTATCCGCCAGTGAAAACAGCTGACCGCCGTGGCAGGTCTGGTGACCGTTGAGCATTTTTGGCGTGACTACCATTGTCATCTGCGCAAAACCCTGGTCCATTTCGATAAGCTCAATCCCCAGCTCACGAGCGCAGGTGTCCTTCTCGTACATGGCGCGGGCATTGCGCCAGGCTTCATTACTCATGACGCATCTCCATCAGCGCTTTCTGGCGCAGCAGCGCACTTGGGCGATAGCGTTCTTCGCCGTAGTGCTGTTGTAGATTTTCCAGCAGACGCAGCACGCGTCCCCAGCCGAGCGATTCACCCCAGGCCAGTGGCCCACGCGGGTAGTTCACCCCTAAGCGCATCGCGGTATCGATATCGTCCGCGTTAGCGACGCCTTTTTGCACCGCATCCAGCGCTTCGTTCGCCAGCATAGCTACCGTGCGCCACACCAGAAGGCCCGGATAGTCGGCAATACGCAGCACGTTTTTGCCCTGCTGCTGGAAGTAGTACACCGCTTTGTCGGTGGCTGAATCCGGGTTGGTTGGCGCGCCTGCCAGCACGACGATATTTCCCGCCGCATGGTCATACACCACCACCGGGCGCTGGTGCTGCACGCTTAAGGCCAGCGCGGTTTCACCGGTGGTTTCCAGCAGCAGTACATCGTCCAATTCGGTGACAACGTCACTTTTAACGGTTTTCGCCGCGCGGTCAGCAGAAACGGCAGCCAGCGCCAGTTCAGGCTGATTTTCTACAGGCCAGCGGTAGACACCGTGCCCGCTCTTCTTGCCCAGACGCCCCGCCAGCGCCAGCTCCTGTTGCAGCAGCGACGGTAGAAAACGGCGGTCCTGCCAGAAGGCGTTAAACACCGAACAGGTCACGGCAAAGTTCACGTCCTGGCCGATAAGGTCAGTCAGCGCCAGCGGCCCCATCGGGAAACCGCCGCCGTCGCGAAGCGCCGCGTCAATCACTTCCGCGGATGCGACCTGCTCTTCCAGCGCGCGCCAGGCTTCGGCGTAGAACGGGCGCGCCACGCGGTTAACGATAAAGCCCGGCGTGGAGCGGCAGCGTACCGGCTGTTTGCCCCAGGCGGTCACGCACTGGCAAAGCTGCTCGACCACTTCCGTTGAGGTGGCAAGCCCGCTCACCACTTCCACCAGTTTCATAACCGGTGCCGGGTTAAAAAAGTGCAGCCCCGCCACGCGTTCCGGATGTTTGATGCCCGCCGCAATGGCGGTAATGGAAATAGACGAGGTGTTGCTGGTCAGCAGCGCCGACGGCGAGCAAATCTCTGCCAGTTCGCTGAACAGCGCCTTTTTAATCTCAAGACGCTCGGAGGCGGCTTCAATCACCAGCTGTGCATCGGCTAGCTGCGTTAATTCGATTGCTGGCGCAATGCGTGCCAGCAGCGCCTGCGCCTGCTCGGCGCTGACTTTGCCGCGGCTAACGCGGGCGTTCAGACGCTGGGCAATGCCGTCGATGGCGCGAGTAATCGCCTCGGCGGAAATGTCATACAGCAGCACCGAGTGGCCGGCGCTGGCCGCTACTTCAACAATCCCGGCGCCCATGGTGCCGCCGCCAATCACGGCGACGGTGTGAAGAGTCTGGCTCATGGCTTATTTCCCGCTGAACTGTGGTGGACGTTTGGCGAGGAAGGCGCTGACACCTTCGCGATAGTCGTCGCTGCGACCGGCCATGCGCTGGTAGTCGCGCTCAAGCTCAAGCTGCTCATCAAGCGTATTGGTTTCGGAAAGCTGTAAGGCTTTCTTAATCAGCCCCAGGCCGTAGGTCGGCTGAGTGGCGAAATGGCGTGCCATGGTCAGCGCGGTGTCTTTCAACTCGGCGTCGTCCACCACCTGCCAGATCATCCCCCACTGCGCGGCCTGTTCGGCGCTGAGGTTATCGCCGAGCATCAGCAGGCCGACGGCGCGAGCGCGACCGGCAACGCGCGGCAGCACCCAGCTTCCGCCGCAGTCCGGCACCAGACCGAGCTTGCTGAAGGCCATCACAAACCTCGCCGAGCGCGCGGCGAGCACGATGTCGCAGCCCATCGCCAGCGTGGCACCGGCACCTGCGGCCACACCGTTAACGGCGCAGATAACCGGCTTCGGCAGCGCGGCTAAACGGCGCACCAGCGGGTTGTAAAAGCGTTCTACCGACATGCCCAGATCCGGCGCGGGGCCGCTCGGGTCAACGTTACGGTCGTTCAGATCCTGTCCGGCGCAAAAACCGCGTCCGGCACCGGTAATCAGCAGGCAGCGAATGGTGTCGTCGCGTTCAGCCTGTTTCAGGCAATCGGCAAGCTGCTGGTGCATCACGTCGTTAAAGCTGTTGAGTCGGTCCGGGCGGTTCAGGGTGAGGGTCATTACGCCCTGTTCCACTTCGCTGAGAATGAATGCGTCCACGATTAGCGTCCTTTAAATTCCGGTGTGCGTTTTTCTAAAAAGGCGCTCACGCCTTCACGACGATCTTCAGTACCGCTCAGCAGCGTAAATAACTGACGTTCCTGCACCAGACCAGCCTGTAAGCTCACTTCATGCGCCAGACGCAGTGACTGTTTCGCCGCCCGCAGCGCCAGCGGTGAGCGGCTGGCGATGGTCGCCGCCAGCTTCAGCGCATATTCATCTGAGAGATTCGCCGGGTGAATGTCACTCACCAGCCCAGCCTGCTGTGCGCGTTCGGCGTCAATGCTTTCGCCGCTCAGCACCATGCGGCTCGCCAGCGCTTTGCCGACGCTGCGAATAAGACGCTGCGTGCCGCCCGCGCCCGGCATGGTACCGAGGGTAATTTCCGGCAGGCCAAAGCGGGCGTTATCACCGGCAATCACCAGGTCACACAGCAGCGCCAGCTCGCAGCCCGCGCCCAGCGCGTAGCCGTTCACCACCGCAATCAACGGCTTGTTGAAGGCGTCAATGCGTGCCCACAGACGCGGACGAATATCGTCGAAGGTGGCGGGCAGGTCTTTTTCTGCCATCTCGTTGAGGTCAGCACCGGCAGCGAAATAGCGCGGGTTGCCGCTAATCACGCACACGCTGATGCTGGCGTCCGCCGCCGCGGTTTCCAGCGCGTCGGCTATCTGCGTTAGCAGCGCGTTGTTTAACGCATTACGCGCCTGCGGGCGGTTCAGGGTCAGTTGCAGCACGCGGTCATGACGGGTAATCAGCAGTTCGCTCATGCCATCCCCCGCGCATCGAAGTCGACCACCACATCGCCGCTGGTTGGCAGCGCCTGGCAGCTCAGTACATAACCCGCCGCCACTTCATCGGCTTCGAGGCTATAGTTGGCGGCCATCGCCACCTCACCGCTCACCACCTTGCATTTGCAGGTGGCGCAGACGCCGCCTTTACAGGCGAACGGCAGGTCAGCGCCCTGACGCAGCGCCGCATCAAGAATGCTGTCATCTTCGGCGTTCAGCGAAATCAGGCGATCGCGGCCATCCTGACGAATAGTGACCGTGCGGCCTTCCGCCTGCACGCCGGTGGCGCGTTTCACGCTGGTACCCGGCGTATTGAAGCGTTCGAGGTGAATGGATTTTTCCGGCACGCCCAGTTCGCGCAGCGCCACTTCGGCTTCGTCCATCATCGCCGACGGGCCGCAGATAAAGGCGTCGTCAAAGCGGCTGAAATCAAGCAGCGTTTTGCCCAGTGCATGCAGCTTGGCGCCGTCAATGCGCCCTTGCAGCAGGTCGCTGTCCATCGACTCCTGGCTGAACAGATGCACCACCTGTAAACGCTGCGGGTAGCGGTCTTTCAGGTCAGCCAGCGCCTGACGGAACATCATGCTGTGGCTGCTGCGGTTGCCGTAAATCAGGGTGAACTGGCTGGCCGGTTCGGTCGTCAGCGTCGCTTCAATAATCGCCATCATCGGCGTAATGCCGGAACCGGCGGCAATTGCCAGATATTCCGCTTCACGCTCGGCCTGCGGCTGGTAGCCAAAGTGCCCCTGCGGCACCATCACCTCAAATTCCATACCCTGCTGAATATCGCTCTGGGCATAGCGGGAGAAACGACCGCCGTCGATGGCTTTGACCGCCACGCTGATTTCAGACGGCGAGCGGCTGCGGCAAATGGAGTAGCAGCGGCGTAACTCTTCCCCGCCCAGGCGGGTTTTGAGCGTCAGGTGCTGGCCCGGACGAAAGGCGTAGACGCTACGCAGTGCATCAGGAATGGCAAAGGTAATGGTGACCGAATCACGGGTTTCCGGTTCGACCTTTGCCACGGTAAGCGAATGAAATGTTGTCATCGCAGCCTCAAATACATTTAAAGTAATCAAAGGGTTCACGGCAGCTATCGCAGCGGTACAGCGCTTTACAGGCCGTAGAACCGAATTCACTAATCAGCGAGGTGTGGGTACTGCCGCAGCGCGGGCAGACCACATCCTTTGGCATCTCTTCGGCGTGGCACGTATGAGCCTGCGGCGGGCTGATACCGTACTGACGCAGACGCTCGCGGGCATCCGGGCTCATCCAGTCGGTGGTCCACGGCGGGTCGAGCTGCAGTACGATATGCACCGGCGTATAGCCGTGCTCCGCCATCACCGTCCGAATTTCACCCAGCAGATGTTCGGTGGCCGGGCAACCCGAGTAGGTCGGCGTAAAGCCAATCACCCAGCCGTCGCCGTGACGCTCAACGCGGCGCACCATACCGAGGTCGGTAATGGTCAGCACCGGCACTTCCGGGTCTGGAATGGCGCTTAACAATCCCCAGACGGTACGAACCTCCGGGGGTGCGATTGCGGCGAGACGTTGCATAGCCACCTCCTGCTACCACTGCTGGCCGGGATACGACCGCTGTAAATACTGCATCTCTGCCAGCATCGGGCCGAGATGTTCGCTGTGCAGCCCCTGCTTGCCGCCGCGACGGAACGCCGCTTCTTCAGGGATCTGCAGACCGGCGTCGAGCAGCGCGGTGTGCACCGTCGTTTGCCATTCGGCCGCTAATTCGCGCGGGTCAACGGCAATGCCCTGCTCGCTCAGGCTGATATCCAGCTCGTCGGCCATAAACAATTCGCCGGTGAAACGCCACAGGCTGTTGACCGCCTGCTGCATCAACTGCGCGGAGTAGTCGGTACCGTTGCCCAAACGCTCCAGCCAGCCGCGGCTAAAGCGCAGGTGATAACGCACCTCTTTCAGCCCTTTGGCGGCGATGGCGGCAATCTGCGCGTCACGGCTGTTAACCAGACGGCTGAACAGCGCCACGTGCCAGGCATCTATAAAGAACTGACGGGCGATGGTGTCGGCGAAATTGCCGTTCGGCTGTTCGACCAGCAGCACGTTGCTGAACTGGCGTTCGTCGCGGCCAAAGGCCAGCGTGTCTTCGTCGCCGCTGCCGTTCAGTTCCGCGGCATAGCTCAGGAAGTTGCGCGCCTGTCCCAGCAGGTCGAGGCCGATATTGGCCAGCGCCAGGTCAATTTCCAGCTCCGGCGCGTGGCCGCACCAGGCGCCTAAACGCTGGGCCAGCACCAGGCCGTTATCGCCAAGACGCAGTGCATAGGTTGCAACGGGGTTTTGCGTGTTCATCGTTGCCTCACATATGTTCCATGCCGTCTGGCACGGTGTAGAAGGTCGGATGACGGTAGACCTTGCTCTCAGCAGGGTCGAAAAACTCACCGCGTTCTTCCGGCTGGGAGGCGACGATTTCGCTCGCCTTCACCACCCAGATGGAGCAGCCTTCGCTGCGGCGGGTGTAGGCATCACGCGCGTTTTCCAGCGCCATCTGATCGTCGGCGGCGTGCAGGCTGCCCACGTGACGGTGCGACAGACCCTGTTTGCTGCGGACAAATACTTCGTATAACGGCCAGTATGTTTTGCTCATCTTTTTTCTCCTCAGGCGGCATCGCGAGCGCGTTGTTTTTCGGCATGAGCCAGCGCGGCTTCGCGCACCCATGCACCCTCTTCCCAGGCTTTGCGCTTGGCGCCCAGACGTTCGTGGTTGCAAATACCACGCCCGTTGATGACTTCATTCAGTTCCTGCCAGTCGATTTCGCCGTAGCGATAGTGACCGGTGGACTCGTCCAGATAGAGGTCCGCATCCGGCACCTTCATGCCGAGAATCCCGACCTGCGGGACGGTGTTGTCGACGAAACGCTGACGCAGTTCATCGTTGGAATGCAGTTTGATTTTCCACGCCATGCTGCGGGCGCTGTTCGGCGAGTTGTCGTCGCTCGGCCCAAACATCATTAACGCCGGCCACCAGAAGCGGTTAATGGCGTCCTGCAGCATTTGACGCTGTTCTTCACTTCCTGCCGCCAGCGCCATACAGGCTTCAAAGCCCTGACGCTGGTGGAAGCTCTCTTCTTTGCAGATTTTGACCATCGCACGGGCATACGGGCCGTAAGAGGTGCGGCACAGCGCCACCTGGTTGACGATCGCCGCGCCATCGACCAGCCAGCCGATCACGCCGATATCCGCCCAGGTGAGCGTCGGGTAGTTAAAGATGGAGGAGTACTTCATCTGCCCGTCGAGCATCTTCTGGTAGATGTCTTCACGCGCGCAGCCGAGGGTTTCCGCCGCGCTATAGAGATAAAGGCCATGCCCGGCTTCGTCCTGCACCTTCGCCAGCAGAATCGCTTTACGGCGAAGCGTTGGGGCGCGGGTGATCCAGTTACCTTCCGGCAGCATGCCGACGATTTCCGAGTGCGCATGCTGGCCAATCTGGCGGATCAGCGTCTTGCGGTACGCGTCCGGCATCCAGTCCTGCGGTTCGATGGCTGTATCCTGCGCGATGCGCTGGTCAAAGCGTTGTTCTTCTGTTGTCACGTCATCACCTTATGATTCCGATAAATTCAACAAATCAATTTTTGTGAATCATGTTGTTTTATAAAAGTTACATCTTAGTTAAATAAAACCACAAATTTTGTTTGTGAATTTTGTGATGAGTACCGCAATACCCGTTGATTTATCGCAGTTAAACCGAATCATAATCAATACACGTAAAGTGTCAGCGATCGCATTGTTAATAAATTATTAAAATCAGACTTGCTTTTCATGATTCAGAAAAGAACTATTAAAGGCAGGTTTACGTAACATATCTGGAGAAACACCATGCAGCAGTTAGCCAGCTATTTGTCCGGCACCTGGCAAACCGGCCGGGGCCGTGCCCGTACCATTCACCACGCCATCAGCGGCGAACCGCTGTGGGAAGTGACAAGCGAAGGGTTGGATATGGCGCAGGCGCGTCGCTTCGCCATTGAGCACGGCGGCAAAGCGCTTCAGGCGATGACCTTTATTGAACGCAGCGCGATGCTGAAGGCGGTCGCCAAACATCTGATGGATCTCAAGGCCGATTTCTACGCCATCTCCGCCGAAACCGGCGCAACGCGCGGCGATAGCTGGGTGGATATCGAAGGCGGTATCGGCACCCTCTTCACCTATGCAAGTCTGGGCGGCCGCGAACTGCCGGACGACGTGCTGTGGCCTGAAGATGAACTGATCCCGCTGTCCAAACAGGGTGGCTTTGCCGCACGCCACGTGCTGACGTCAAAGTCCGGCGTTGCGGTGCACATCAATGCCTTTAACTTCCCTTGCTGGGGCATGTTAGAGAAGCTGGCACCGACCTGGCTTGCCGGGATGCCTGCAATCATCAAACCGGCGACCGCTACCGCCCAACTCACCCAAGCGATGGTGAAGGCCATCATCGACAGCGGTCTGGTGCCGGACGGCGCGATTAGCCTTATCTGCGGCGGCGCGGGCGACCTGCTCGACCACCTCGACAGCCAGGACGTGGTGACCTTTACCGGCTCAGCGCATACCGGGCAGCAGCTGCGCGTGCACCCGAACCTGGTGGCGAAGTCTGTCCCCTTCACCATGGAAGCGGACTCGCTGAACTGCTGCGTGCTGGGCGACGATGTCACCCCAGAGCAGCCGGAATTTGCGCTGTTTATCCGTGAAGTGGTCCGCGAGATGACCACCAAGGCCGGGCAAAAATGTACCGCTATCCGCCGCATTATCGTGCCGCAGGCTCAGGTGAAAGCGGTGAGCGACGCGCTGATTGCTCGTCTGCAAAAAGTGGTGGTCGGCGACCCGGCGCAGGAAGGCGTGAAGATGGGCTCGCTGGTCAATAGCGATCAGCGTCAGGACGTGCAGGACAACGTTAACCGTCTGGTGGAAGCCGGATGTGAAGTGCTGCTGGGGGGCAAAGCGGATCTCAACGCGGCCGGGGCGTTCTTCCCACCAACCCTGCTGTTCTGCGCGCAGCCGGATGAAGTTTCCGCGGTGCATGCGATTGAAGCCTTTGGCCCGGTCGCCACTCTGATGCCGTATAAGAATAGCGAACACGCGATGACGCTGGCTCGCGCCGGTGAAGGCAGCCTGGCGGGCACGCTGGTGACGGCAAGCGGCGAACTGGCGCGCGAATTTATCCTCGGCGCGGCCCGCGCACACGGGCGTATTCAGGTACTGAACGAAGAATCATCGACAGAATCCACCGGTCACGGATCACCTCTGCCGCAGCTGGTACACGGCGGTCCGGGACGTGCAGGCGGCGGTGAAGAGCTGGGCGGCCTGCGTGCGGTGAAACACTACATGCAGCGCACCGCCATTCAGGGCAGCCCAACCATGCTGGCGGCGGTAAGTCAGCAATGGGTGCGCGGCGCGCAGGTGGTGGAAGATCGTATTCATCCGTTCCGTAAGTATTTCGAAGAGATCCAGCCGGGCGATAGCCTGCTGACTCCGCGCCGTACGTTAACCGAAGCGGATATCGTCAACTTCGCCTGCCTCAGCGGCGACCACTTCTATGCCCATATGGACAAGATTGCCGCCGCCGACTCCATTTTCGGCGAACGCGTGGTGCACGGTTACTTCCTGATTTCCGCCGCTGCGGGTCTGTTTGTTGATGCGGGTGTCGGCCCGGTGATCGCCAACTACGGTATGGAAAACCTGCGCTTTATCGAACCGGTGAAACCCGGCGATACCATTCAGGTGCGTCTCACCTGTAAGCGTAAAACGGTCAAACGCCAGCGCAACGCCGAAGAAAAAGCCACCGGCGTAGTGGAATGGGCGGTGGAGATTTTCAATCAGCATCAGCAGGCGGTGGCGCTGTATTCCATTCTGACGCTGGTTGCGCGTCAGCACGGGGATTTCCCGGCGTAAGACCCCGGCGTCGGCTACGCCTCGGCCGGGCTACAAAATGAACTCGTAGCCCGGCCGAGCGAAGCGACGCCGGGAATGCACCACATGAAAACCCAATGCCTCTGCGGAGGCATTTTTTGTAACTGGCAAAACTGACAAACAACCTGGCAAGCGCAAGCAAACGCTTCGTGACCTTCCGCTGTTAGCTTAAGAGACTGAAGCCGAAGTAGCAGCGGCAAGGCACAACATAACGATAAAATGAGGTCACAATGTCAAAAGGCTCGATTCGTTCAAACCGTAAAACAGCGCTGGCGCTGGCCGTCGCCCTGTTCTGCGCCTGGCAAGCTCCGGCATTTGCCCACGGCGGCGAAGCGCATATGGTTCCGATGGATAAAACCCTGCAAGATTTCGGCGCGGACGTCCAGTGGGATGATTACGCGCAGATGTACACCCTGATTAAAGACGGGGCGTTCGTGAAGGTAAAACCGGGCGCGAAAACCGCCATCGTCAACGGCAAAACCCTGAACCTGCAGGTGCCGGTGGTGATGAAAGACGGTAAAGCGTGGGTATCCGACACCTTTATCAACGACGTCTTCCAGTCGGGCCTCGATCAAACCTTCCAGGTTGAGAAAGTACCGCACCCGCTGAACTCGCTCTCTTCCGCTGAAATCAGCGAAGCGGTCACCATTGTGAAGGCCGCACCGGAGTTCCAGCCGAACACCCGCTTTACCGAGATTTCCCTGCATGAACCGGATAAACAGGCGGTATGGGCTTTTGCCCTAAAAGGCACCCCGGTTAATGCCCCGCGCACCGCCGACGTGGTGATGCTGGACGGCAAGCACGTGATTGAAGCCGTGATTGACCTGCAAAACAAAAAAGTCCTCTCCTGGACACCGATTAAAGATGCGCACGGCATGGTGCTGATTGACGACTTCGTCAGCGTGCAGAAAATTATCGATGCCAGCGACGAGTACGGCGAAGCGCTGAAAAAACACGGTATTACCGACCGCACGAAAGTGGTCACAACGCCGCTGACGGTGGGATATTTCGACGGTAAAGACGGGTTGAAACAGGATGCGCGTTTACTCAAAGTAGTAAGCTACCTGAACACCGGCGACGGCAACTACTGGGCGCACCCGATTGAAAACCTGGTGGCGGTGGTTGACCTTGAGCAGAAGAAAATCATCAAGATTGAAGAAGGCCCGGTGATTCCTGTCCCGATGGAAGCCCGTCCGTTTGATGGCCGCGACCGCGTGGCTAAAACGGTGAAACCGCTGGATATCATCGAACCGGAAGGCAAAAACTACACCATCACCGGCGATATGATCCACTGGCAGAACTGGGACTTCCACCTGCGCCTGAACTCCCGCGTGGGGCCAATTCTCTCCACCGTGACCTATAACGACAATGGCACCAAGCGCCAGGTGATGTACGAAGGATCGCTCGGCGGGATGATCGTGCCTTACGGCGACCCGGACGTGGGCTGGTACTTCAAAGCGTATCTCGACTCCGGCGACTACGGCATGGGTACCCTGACCTCGCCAATCGCGCGCGGCAAAGATGCGCCGAACAACGCCGTACTGCTGGATGAGACCATCGCCGACTACACCGGCACGCCAACCACCATTCCTCGCGCCGTGGCGGTATTCGAACGCTACGCTGGACCAGAGTACAAACACCAGGAGATGGGCCAGCCGAACGTCAGCACCGAGCGCCGTGAACTGGTGGTCCGTTGGATCAGTACCGTCGGTAACTACGACTACATCTTCGACTGGGTATTCCACGAAAACGGCACCATCGGCATCGATGCCGGAGCGACCGGTATTGAAGCGGTTAAGGGCGTGAAGGCGAAAACCATGCACGACCCTAGCGCCAAAGACGACACTCGTTACGGTACGCTGATCGACCATAATATTGTCGGCACCACCCACCAGCATATTTACAACTTCCGCCTCGACCTCGACGTGGACGGCGAAAACAATAGCCTGGTGGCGATGGACCCGGAAGTGAAGCCGAACACCGCGGGCGGCCCGCGTACCAGTACCATGCAGGTGAACCAGTACACCATCGACAGCGAGCAGAAAGCGGCGCAGAAATTTGACCCGGGCACGATTCGCCTGCTGAGCAACACCACTAAAGAAAACCGTATGGGTAACCCGGTCTCCTACCAGATTATCCCTTACGCAGGCGGCACGCACCCGGCGGCAACCGGCGCGAAGTTCGCCCCGGACGAGTGGATTTATCACCGCCTGAGCTTTATGGATAAACAGCTGTGGGTCACCCGTTACCATCAGGATGAGCGCTATCCGGAAGGGAAATACCCGAACCGTTCGGTGCACGATACCGGCCTCGGCCAGTACGCGAAAGATGATGAGTCGCTGACCAACCACGATGACGTGGTATGGATAACCACCGGCACCACCCACGTGGCGCGCGCCGAAGAGTGGCCGATTATGCCAACCGAGTGGGCCCACGCGCTGCTGAAACCGTGGAACTTCTTTGACGAGACCCCGACGTTGGGCGAGAAGAAGAAGTAAGTTGCGATTTAAGACGGCCTCAGCGATGGGGTCGTTTTTTTGTGTTCGAAGCGGAGTCCGGGCTACATTCGATTGTAGCCCGGCCAAGCGCAGCGCCGCCGGGATCGCCCCGACGTCAAACCATTAAACTTTTGTTTTCCCGCCGTTCTAAAATACGCTATCGTCATCCTCAATCTGGCACCGCCCAGCCGCATAGCAACGGCACCGCACTGCGCTATGGATCCATTGCTTATACCCACGAGGTTAGTCATGCAGCAGCATGTCAGATTTGGCCGTATCGCGGCCGTGCTCCCCGTTAAAGATATCCAGCTTGCCAAAGCGTTCTACGTTGATGGACTCCATTTTGAAGTCGTTTTCGAAAACGGCGATCCGGTGGGGTTTGTGATATTGAAGCGCGAAGAGGCGGAACTGCATTTGACGCTCCAGACACAGCATAAAGCGGCAACCTTTCCTATCGCTCATCTGCTTGTTGATGATGCTAACGCCCTATTCGCTCGTTGTCAGACGCTAGGGGCTAGGATCGTCAAAGGAATTCAGGATAAAGAGTACGGTATTCGCGCTTTTGTGTTCGCCGACCCGGATGGTAATCGGATTGATGTTGGGCAGATTATGGAAAGATAGCTCATACAGGTAGTCCGGCTGAGCGAAAAAACGTCCGTATCTTAAACCAAACCGCCGTCGACACGCTCTGTGGCGGGATTTTGACGTGATGAAAGAGATGGTGATTGAGGAGGTGCAGACAGTTTTGGATTGATGGAGGGCGGCCCAGAGATACCGGGCCGGATTATTTTTTACGGCGGAAATTTGGAGCGGATTTTGTGGGGCTGCTTTGTGCCAAAAGCAGAAGTTGGAATACCGGAGACTCTCTGATAGTGGTTCGGTAGTTTTGTAGGGATGATAACGCTGACATTAAGATGGTAATGGGGTACGCTCAATTTGCACCGGATCGTCTCAACGAAGCCATCCACTTTCCCCCCTCTTAACAACTTGGATTGAATGACGTTATGGAAAGTAGATACAAACATGACAAAGCGTCGCTGACAGCAGCTACTGATAACTGATAACTGATAACTGATATAGAGGAGTTAGTCTTGAAGTTATACACAAGTTAAGGTTAAACTGGAAGAATAAGTTTTGGTTACTGCGCCCCTCATAAGTCAGTTAACTTTGTTCATACAGTGCCAACTTTGTGAACTTTCGAAGAGAAGAAATTAATCTCTAATCTCAAAAATCACAAGATTCTTAATAACAAAAAGGGTATCCATATGGAATTACTAAATTCGATTGATTGGTATCTAACGAAAATAAATAATGCGCAGACAGCATTACTTGAAACCCCACCACCCGCAAACATTGAACACTTAAGATTTAATCATGGCGTTTACATTGAGTCTATATTTTCACTAATAGATTATATGAAAGATAATAATAACTGCATACAGAAGGATATCAAAATAACAATAGGCAGTAACCTTTTTTATTTTAGGACGCTAAGGAATTCAATTGTACACCGTGGATTTGATCTTAGCACTAGAGGTGCCGTTGTTAATGGAAATACACGAGTATTAACGCCAGACGATGTTATCGACAAGGGAGTGTTACTCCCAACACCTGTAGAGCCGTTGCTATTAAAAGCAACAATGCAACTGGATATCGTAATGAGATCAATGCTAATCCTAAAACTCAACAGTCTTGGAGCTTTAGATGAAAAAGAAATTGATGAGGATGTTGAATTTAAAAAACATTGTTCACTGATAGAAAATGATAATCGCATACCCTTATTCGTAAAAGATATGTATATGAAAAACATTGAAGAAATAAAGAAAAGTTTGAATTTTACAGAAATAAATAGAGATAGAATCAATAAGTTAAAAGATAAGTTATCACCAGTCAATACATTGATGTCGTTTTCAAAAATATAAAGCATCATATAAATAACATTAAAAAACACGCATATGAAGGCTGCTTGGCGATTAACTGATAATATGCGAACATCTTATTCTCAATCAATTAGTAAGTACTCCTAATCGAGTGTTGGCAGCCTAATTGTTAAACCAGTGGCGATTCAACTGTGAACTTCCACTTTTCGCTCATAGCCGTCCTTCACAGGTAAATCATCGTTCCCCCCAATCCCCCTACGGTACCCTTACCCGTTTTCATTTCTGCGATCCCCCTTCCAGCTCCCACTATTGCCCAACCCAACTAACCGCTGTACCCTATTGTTGTACCTGCAAAATCAGGTGCCGGGATTGGAACCCTGACCAACTTCATCGACGACATACAGCGCGTTAGCGCTATTTTTATGTCGTGCGCATGGTCACATCTCAATGGTGGGCCAGCGGGGGCGTCGAAAGATGCGCCGGTGTCGATGAGGCCGGTAGTTCCAACCCCGTCTGGTTCCGCCACCAACGAGATTGGAACCTCTGGTGGAGGGAAATAACCATCACTCATCGGAGGCTGCCCCATGGCAACACCCCTCACCCCAACTACCGTACCCGACTTCACCCACTGTGAGTTTTACTCCTTCGTTGAAGGCCGCGCCGTTCACCTTGGTGGAGATTGGCTCTCTCAGGCCGGATTTATCGACGGCATGCCCGTTAAAGTCCGCGTAATGAAAGATTGTATTGTGATTACCCCGCAGAATACCCGCGAGCTATGGGGCTGCATTGAAGGTATGAGCGTCGCGAATATCAACCAGCGCAAAGTGAAAGCATGGCTGAAAACCTTCCCAGGTGCGTTGAACGATAGTGGGGATATTCCAGCGATTAAGCGGAGTAAAACGGGCGGGAAATTCTAACAACCACCGTAGCCCGGCCGAGCGAACACGGCCTCGGGGATGGGCCATTTTTGTGCTTGTGGTTTGGTTAGGCGCCGTTCCCGGCGGCGCTGCGCTTGGCCGGGCTACAGGGCGGTAGCTGGTGCGAGCAAGACGCCCCCGGGGCTGCCGCGCACGTTGACGAGACAGCGACGCTGAGATAGGAATACGTAAGTAGTGTGGGCGCTTCGCTGACCGTTGCGTCGGCAACGGCAGCAGAAGAATCCTGATTTAAACGCCTATCGGTAAATACCCCTGCCACTCAGGTCGAGCGCGGGAGCCGTTTTCACAAGGCGTGAGATGAATAAACATCTCACCGAGTTTTTCAAGCAGCAGGCAGTCATCGACCTCGACCAGATTGTCTTTATGTTGCTGAAAGGCACCACACAGCAGCGTACTCAACGCTTTTTTCTTCGCCTCCTGGGCACTCTCTGCGACAAACAAATCGTATTCGTGCAGCTCGGCAAGCGTGTCGGGGCTGTAGCCTCCCGCATTGACGAAAAATAATCTTAATGCTGACTGAGGTGGCTCAGGAGAAAGCGTGACAGCATAGCCGTCTGCCCAGGTAATACGACTGTAACCGTCGATATGAATTTTATCGCTATCGCCAAACCATGATTCACGGAGCGCAGGCCAGGCATCCTGAGGCTCGTTGGCTGCAACAAACTGAATATCATGCACTTCAATATTCGATTTTCCCGCATTCCCACCAATATAAAACATAAACAAATTCATGCTGAACCTCATAGGTTATTCTAATCGCTATATATTTGGCTATATATCGCTTTGTGTCGCAACTGACTCATTTCCTGACGTCGATGCTATTCGGCGCTGAATTTTGGTACTGAGATGAATGAGGGGTACAACACGACGCCGGGATAACACCAACGCCCAAACCTGCAGGCCTGGCCGCCACCCGGCATCAACAGCTAGCCTCTCGGCCAGACCTGCGGAAACAGCGGAGAGTCGAGCGGTTCACCATCTCGCAACCTCAGTTCCGGAAACGGTGGAGAGGTCACGCCGCCGCGATCGGCAAAAGCGGCGTCATCGCCCACCCAGCGGGCAGAAAAGACCCGTCGGGAACGCGCGGTATGATTTCCTCGCGCGCCATGAACGGTGCGAAAATGAAACGCCACGGCATCCCCCGGTTCCAGATCCCAACTGACGATATCGTATTCCTCTTCATGCGCATCGATGTCCGGCAGCGAGCGAAAACGGGCATGATCGTAGAGTTTCGTGCCGTTAAATCGGGTTGGGCTGAACTCGGCGTCCCAGCGGTGCGAGCCGCGAATACAGCGCAGCGAGGTGGCCTGTGCAACCGGGTCCAGCGGGATCCAGAAGCTCACGTTCTGCCGCCCAGAAACGCAATAATACGGCTGATCGTGATGCCATGGGGTCACCGTGCTGCCCCCCGGCTGCTTCACCAGCGTATGCTCATGGAAAAACTTCGCCGTCTGCGACTGCATCAACGCGGCGGCGATTTCTGCTGCCGCCGATTGGAACACGAAATCCTCAAACTCCGATATCCGCGACCAGTTGCAGTAATCCTGAAAAAACGGCGCCGAGCCATCTTTGGGGACCACCGTGCGCGCATACCCATATTCACTGGGATTCGCCATCAGCGCGGCAACGCCGCGGGAGAGCGGTTCAATCCACGGGGTGAATACGCCTTTCAGTAACACCACGCCATCGGCCTGCCAGCGGTCGACGGTTTGTTGATCAATAGGTGCAGTGAGATCTTTTTGCATCGCTTACGATCCTGTGTTGAGGGAATCTTAGGGTTCGGCGCGCATCCAGGCGCAGAGGTTCTCCAGCATCTGTGTGCAGCGTTCCATTTGCGGAATGCTGACGTATTCATCGGGTTTATGGCCCTGCGCCATACTGCCGGGCCCGCAAATCAGCGTCGCTACCCCCACGTCATCAAACAATCCCCCCTCGGTGCCAAACGCCACGGTGGAGAAATTATCGCTGCCGCACCACTGCGCCAGCCAGCGGGCAAAGTCAGACTGCGGGTCGTTGAGCAGCCCCGGATAATGACTTAATGGCTGAAACTGAATATCGCTGCGTGCGGCGATTTGCCGCATCTGCGGCAGCAATTGATGGGCATAGTCCGCCAGCGATGTCGTGACGGTGTCCGGGTTAACGTTGGGCAAATAGCGGATTTCAAAATCAAACCAACAAGACTGCGGGACGATGTTCAGCGCCGCCCCGCCCTGAATCATCCCCACCTGTAAGGTGCTGAAAGCTGGTGAAAAACGCTGATCTTTATGTTGCGCCAGCGCATCGCCCAATGATTCCAGCCGGGTAATCAATTTCGCGGCATAGTGGATAGCGTTAACACCCTGTGGCGCATAGGCAGAATGGCAGGCCTGACCTTCTACGCAGCAGCGCATCGCCAGTTTGCCTTTGTGCCCGTAGACCGGCTGCATTTCCGTTGGTTCGCCAATCAGGCACAGTGCGGGTTTCTCCGGCGAGGCCGCAATAAAATCCACCAGGCTGCGCACACCGAGGCAGCCCACCTCTTCGTCATAGGAGAACGCCAGATGCAGCGGCATGCGCAGCGTCTCTGCGCAAAAGGCATCGACGCTCGCCAGCACGCAGGCAATAAAACCTTTCATGTCGGCACTGCCGCGCCCGTAGTAACGCCCGTCGCGCTCGGTGAGCGCAAACGGTGGCACGCTCCAGGTCTGCCCATCGACGGGAACCACGTCTGTGTGACCCGAGAGCATCACCCCGCCCGGCCCTTCTGGCCCCAGGCGGGCGTAGAGGTTCGCTTTGCGCCCGTCCTGGTTGTAAAAACGCTGGCAAGTAATGCCACGCACGGCCAGAAAATCAGCAATCCAGTCAATCAGCGCCAGATTGGATTCGCGACTGGTGGTATCAAACGCCAGCAGCGCGGCCAGAATATCGCGCGCGGAATTATTCATCGCCCGGCACGCCGTAAGATGGTGCATCGCGCGGGTCCAGGGCGCGGGTAATGTAGGCCTCCATCTGCGGTTCATACGCCAGCCATAGCTGCTCCAGCTCGGCGATCGGATCGTCGTCCGCCCAGTCAACGCGCAGGTCGACGACCGGCCAGGCATAATCTTCCACCACTTTCACCGCCGCCGAGTGCACCGGCCCGGCTTCGCCACCGGCGGCGATCCCCGCGCGTAACCCGGCTATCAGTCGGCTGGCCAGTTCCCCGGTCGCGTTTTCAAAGGCTTCAACCATGGCGGCAATGACGCCGCGCTCCGCCAGCATATTCCCTGCGGCCACGCAGTTCTCACCTGCCAGCGTTTCACCAATACCCAATGTGTGTTCACCGCTAAAGATGGCAATTTCGCCACTGGCGTCAATCACCGTCACCTGGCGATACTCGCTAAAACGATCCTCCGCCAGCGCGCGGTTCAGCGCCTGCTCCACCGACTCGCCTGCTTCCAGGCTAGCAAGAATATGCGGCCCCAGAGACGGCAGCGTGATGTTCTGGCTGGAGACCGCGCCTACGCCCGCCAGCAGCCACGGGCAGCGTGCGCCCACGGCAATGCTTGAAGAGCTAATCGCGATACCTAACTGCCCGGACTCAGGGCACAGTGCTGCAATCGAAATCGTCATTACGCCACCTCGCCGTTCCAGTCGTCCGGGATCACCGCCGTGACGTCAATTTCCATCAGCCACTGCGGCTGCGCCAGCGCCGACACCACCACGCCGGTTGAGATAGGGAAAACGCCTTTCAACCACTTGCCAACTTCCTGATACACCGGCTCGCGATAGCGCGGGTCGATAAGATAGGTGGTGGTTTTCACAATGTGCGTCAGGTCGCTGCCCGCTTCTTTCAGCAGTTGCGCCACGTTCTTCATTGCCTGTTCCGCCTGCGCGCGCGGGTCGCCAAGGCCAATCAGGTTACCGTCAAAATCGGTACCGACCTGACCGCGTACGTACACGGTGTTGCCCGCACGCACCGCCTGGCATAAATCGTTGTTCAGCGACTGGTTCGGGTAGGTCTCTTTGGTGTTAAACATGCGAATACGGGTATGGGTTGGCATCGTTGTGTTCCTTTATTCACGGATTATCAGGATGGCTGGTAGTGCTGGTACTGGCGCTGGATAGCAATCTGGTCGGCGATGTATTTCGCGTCGTGCCACACGCCCCAGATAAAGGTTGAACCGCGACGCGACAACCACGGCAGGCCCAGGAAATAGACGCCCGGCTCGCTAGAAACACCGCGGTGATGCTGCGGACGCTGCGCATCGTTAAAAGCATTCACCTTCAACCAGCGGTAATCGGTGGTGTAGCCGGTGGCCCAGATGATGGTGGCGATCCCGGCCTGTATCAGATCAAGACTTAACAGCGGTTCGGTGACGCACGCCGGGTCCAGCAGGAACTCGCGGGCCGCCGGTTCTTCAGGGAGATCGAGACCGTTGCGGGCGACATAGGCGTCCGCCGCATCGAGCAGTGCCAGATAGGAGTCGTCGCCGCGTCGAATGTTGTCGGCCAGATCGTTCTGGAAGGTGGCTGTTGCGCCGTCAAACGATTGGGTTTGCCCCACCAGCGTTACGCCCTGGTAGGCAAGCTGACGGAAATCCACGGTATGGCCACCGCGCGCGCCGCTCACCGCAATGGTAACGTGTTCTTTGCCCGGCTGATTTGCCGCGGCGTCCCATAGCCCAAGCACCCCAAGCCACCAGCAAAAATCGCGATCACGATAGCGGCGCGGTGGGCGGTCATGCGCGCCGACCGAGAGCCACACGTTACGCCCCGCACGCTGCAATTCATCGGCAATCTGCACGCCGGAAGAGCCTGCGCCAATCACCAGCACGCCGCCGTCGGCAAGCTGCTGCGGGTTGTAATACTGCGCGGAATGAATTTGATCGATGGCATCAGTCTGTGGTGCGATCGCCGGGATCGTCGGGCGCTGGAACGGACCGGTGGCGGCGACAATGCGCTGCGCTTCAATTACGCCTTGCGAAGTTTCCACGCGAAAACCCGGGCGGCCCTTCAGGCGCTCAGCGCTATAGACCTCAACGCCAGTACGAATGGGGGCGTTAAAACTACGGGCATAAGCCGCGAAATAGTCCGCAATCTGTTCTTTGGCGACAAAGCCGTCGGCGTCGCACTCCGGGAACATCATGCCGGGAAAGCGGTCGTGCCAGGCCGGACCGTTGGCGACTAGCGAATCCCAGCGGCCGGTGCGCCACGCCTGGGCGATGCCCTGCTTTTCCAGTACCAGATGCGGAATATCGAGCGTCGTCAGATGTTCGCTCATGGCGACGCCCGCCTGCCCCGCGCCAACCACCAGGGTATCGATTTCGGTAATGTGTTCTGTCATTTCTCTGTCCTTCAAGCACGGTTGCCGACGTCTTCGCCGGAATTGACAGAACTCAGGTTATGTAACTGTGAGGAAATCGTAAATTATTATAAAACGATCGTCTGAATAGAATTTTATGAGGGTAGCCGTAATGCAATAAAATAAACCTGCAAGTTATGCAGGCATTATTTTCATGCGCATGAAGGCGTTAACTCAATACTGCGGCAATAATCCATAAACAGCTGCGTCGGGCGCGTTGGCTCATTGTTGGCAAGATGCGCCATAATTAATGTTGATGCAGGCATCTCATCAACAATATCTCGCTGCACCACCCTTTCACCGTCATAGGTCATATCACAATACGGACGCGTGACTAATACCGAAAAACCTAATCCTTGCCCCACCATGCAGCGCACCATTTCAATGGACGGCGAACTGTAGGCGACTTCCGGGTGATAGCCTTTTTCTTTAAATATCGAGATAAAATAGTTTTTACTGGGGACGGCATCCAGCAAGATCATCGGTTCCCGGCTTAATTCCTGTAACGTCACCGCCGATTTTTGCGCTAATGGATGTGAGGCTGGCAATAATGCATAGGGCTTGTGCGGCGCGTTCAGCCGCTCTTTGTTAATGGAATGCCCCAGTTCGAGATCGTAAACCAGCGCTAAATCAAAGCGCCCGCGATGCAGGCCATGCATTAATTCATGCTGCTCACCGTCGTATAAATGCAGGGTAATTTCCGGGTACAGCTTTTTAAACCCGGCCACCAGTTTTGGCATATACAGCGGCGCCACGGATTCAAAGCAACCCACTGAAATCATGCCGGAAACCAGCTCTTTATCTGCCCGTGAGTTCTGCTCAAACTCCCACGACAGGCGCAGCAGTTCTTTGGCTTTATCGTAGATGCGGCGGCCACTGGAGGTGAGCGACACGCCCTGAGCATGGTGGCGAATAAACAGCTGTTGGTCGAAGGTGCTTTCCAGGTTTTTTATCGCAATAGAAATTGACGGCTGCGCAATATGCAGCTGGCGGGAGGCCTCGGCGATACTTTCCGTCTCCACGACCGTCACAAAGTACTTCAGCTGTTTGAGTGTAAATCGGTTCATCGCATCACCATTGATAAAAAATTGTTCATTGCTCATCGGAAATAGTTTCCTGCTATGGCGTTGCAATCCTCATGCCATTTAACCCAAACGGGGTATTTATCCCCAATACGGAGTGCTGATATTTATCAACGGCCATTTTATTAACGCTGTTATTTTCTGATTGCACCATCACGAGCCATGCTGCACTATTACCACGCACTTCCTGCCCCGATAATGTGCAAATACCTCTCCTCGTCCTAAATAGCGTTATTTAATTTCAGTGATTGTTTTTTAATTGTTTCATCTCGGCATTGAGATAATCACTTTACATTCCATAACGTTAATATCGCTGCATAGTTTTTTTAAACTTAAAGACCAAAAATTTACTAATTGCCTCGATGAACATCCTGCCAGCATAGTGTCATTGCACGATGAATATCGGCGACGTTGGATTAATGCACCATCACGTTGCTTCCATTTCTGTTAATTATGGCGAGTAAATAGCCCATGACGTTTAACTGGAACTACATGTTAAGCCTGCTCAGCGATGTCGATTTTTGGCAGGCCACCTGGACCGTCATTAAATTAAGTCTGCTGACCTGGGGCTGCAGTATTGTGCTGGGGTTTATTCTGGCGCTGGCCAAACAATCGCCGCGTGCCTGGTTAAGCACACCGGCCCGACTTTATATCTGGCTGTTTCGCAGTATGCCGCTGCTGGTGTTGCTGATTTTTGTCTACAACATGCCGCAGGCGCTACCGTCCGTTGCCCCTTTGCTTAACGATCCGTTCTGGGCCGGGCTCATCGCCATGGTACTAAGCGAATCTGCCTATATTGCCGAAATTCACCGCGGTGGGCTGCTTTCCATTCCCCGTGGGCAAAGCGAAGCCGCGCGGGCGCTGGGTTTGCGCTACGCCGGCATTCAGTGGCGAGTCATTATTCCTCAGGCGCTGCGCGTCGCGCTGCCAGCGCTTGCCAACGAATACATCGCTATTGTGAAACTCAGCTCGCTGGTGTCGGTTATCTCACTGACCGAAATTCTGATGGTTGGTCAGCGTCTCTATTCGCAGAACTTCCTCGTCATGGAGACGATGGCGGCGGTCGCCTTCTACTACATCCTGATCGTCACGGTGTTTGATTTCCTGCTCAAGTGGCTGGAGAAGTATCTCGACGTCACCCAGCGCAAAACCACCCGTCAGGTTGACGCTGAAATGCAGAAGCTGGCCACCGCGCAGCGCCCGGTGATGGCGCGAAGCGTTGCGACCGCTGAAGAGCCCGCGCTGCAGGCCTCGAAGCTGCACAAAGCCTATAACAATGTCGAAGTGCTCGGCGCGGTAAGCCTCAAGATCCAGCCAGGCGAAGTGGTTTCGGTTATTGGCCCGTCCGGCTCGGGAAAAACCACGCTTATCCGCCTGCTGAACGGCCTGGAACAAATTGATAACGGCGAAATCAGCATCAACGGCCAGCCGTTTATCCACCTTGAGCGTCAGGGTCAGCAGAAGCCACGCTTTATGGAAGAGGCTAAGCATCGCCTGAATATCGGCATGGTGTTCCAGAGCTTCAACCTGTTCCCGCACCTCACCGTGCTCGGCAATCTGCTGCTGGCACCGCGCTACCACCGCCTGGCGACCGATGCCGAGCTGCGCCAGCATGCCTGTGAACTGCTGCATAAGGTCGGCATGCTGGAACACGCGTGGAAGTATCCGCACCAGCTCTCCGGCGGCCAGCAGCAGCGTGTGGCGATTGCCCGCGCGCTGATGATGCGCCCACAGATCATGCTGTTTGATGAACCGACCTCAGCGCTGGACCCAGAAAAGGTTAACGAAGTGCTACAGGTAATTGAATCCCTGGCGCATGAAGGCATCACCATGGTCATCGTTACCCACGAGATGAACTTCGCCTTCAAAGTCTCTGACCGAATTGTATTTATGGAAAAAGGCCGGGTGGTCTGTGACGACACGCCGCAGGCCATGCGTAGCGGGCAACACCCTCGCGTCGATGCCTTCCTGAAAGATGTCTCTTTGGCTTAATCATTCGTACTTGAAGAGGAACCACTATGATCGCGCAATGGCAAATCGAGCAGTTTCATCAGCAGGGTTATCTGGTTGTCGAAGGGGTGCTTTCCAGCGATGAAATCGCCGCATTGCAGACCGATTTTGACGGCTGGGTGGAAGAGAGCCGCGCCCACGACGCGGTATGGGGCGAGACGCTGGACGGACGTCCGCGCTTTGACCTTGAGCAGGATCATTCGCCGGATCACCCTTCTCTTCGCCGCGTCACCTCGCCTACCGAGATCTCCGCCGCCTATCACCACGCGGCGCTGAACTCGCGGATGGCGACCATCGCCGCCCAGCTTATCGGCGGCAGCGGCACCCGTTTTCATCACAGCAAAATTAACTCCAAGCTGCCGCACACCGCCACGCAGGTGAAATGGCATCAGGATTTTCTGTTCACCCCGCATAGCAACGACGACATCATCACCGCGCTGCTGATGGTGAGCGACGTCACCCCGGAGAACGGCCCGCTGAATGTGGTGCCCGCCAGCCATAAAGGGCCACTGTGGTCGCACTGGCAAAACGAGCGTTTTACCGGCGCGGTGGATACCGACGTGGTTGACGCGCATTGCCAGCAGCCGCAGGCCTGCTTTGGCCCTTCGGGCTCCGTCTGCTTTATGCACACGCGCCTGCTGCACGCTTCAAGCCCGAACGAGACCGCACAGCCGCGCACGATGTTCATCAGCGTCTATGCCGCCGAAGACGCGCTGCCGTTTGGTGAAAACCCGCTGCCGAGCGCCCACGCGGGTCAACTGGTCGCGGGTGCAGAGAGCGGCCTTGTGCGCAGCACCGTGAACCAGCTTCGTCTGCCGCAGAAACCACGCGGCGCATCCTTCTTTGTTCAACAGGCCGGTGCCGACAGCGCCAGCATGTAATTTGCTCATTTTTCTGGAGGTTTTATGACACGTTTGACTGCACTGCGTCCTGTTGCCCTGCTCCTTTGCGCCGCTGGCGCGCTGACGTCCTTTAGCGCGCTGGCCTTCCAGCACGACGGCAAGATCACCGCCGGTTCGGACATGACCTTTTTCCCGTATGAATATATGGAGAACAATAAACCGGCCGGGTTCGATATCGAGTTTCTCGATGGCCTGGCAAAAACCATGGGCCGGGAAGCGGTCAATATCGACACACGCTTCCCGAACCTGATTCCTGGCTTACAGGGTGGCCGTTTCGACATCACCAACTCGTCGATGTACATCACCGCCGAGCGTCTGAAGGTTATCGACATGGTGCCGTATCTGAAAAGCGGCGAAGCGATTCTGTCGCTAAAAGGCAGCGACTATCAGCCAAAAACCCCAGAGGAGTTCTGCGGCCATAAAATTGGCTCGATGGGCGCAACCTCCTGGCTGGCGCAGTTGCAGAAGCTTTCCGTCGACTACTGCGTGAAAAAAGGTCTTAAGCCGATTCAACTGAGCGAATACACCACCGATCCGCAAACCACTCAGGCGATGCTCTCCCGTGCGTGGAAGCGCAGATCACCGATGCGGCGGTTGCGCGTGGGGTTGTTGAGAAGCTCGGCGACCGCGTGGTGATCTCCTCCGAGACGCTTATCTACCCGGTGCTGAACGGCTATGGCGTGAAGAAAGGCAATACCGAGGTGAAAACCGCGCTTGAGGAAGGTCTGAAGAAATTCAGCGCCACGCCGGAATACGCCGCGCTGCTGAAGAAATACAATTTCCAGGCACCGAGCGCAGAGGACCTGCAAACCCTGATGCCAAAAGCGGAGTAATCACTATGCGCTACTCGCACGAAGAGCAAACCCGTATCGATCTCGCGGTGACCTTTCGCATCATCGCCCAGCTTGGGATGCATGAAGCGGTTGCCAACCATTTCAGCGCGGCGCTCTCACCCGATGGGAAAACGTTTCTGCTGAACCCGAAGTGGAAGCATTTCTCACGCATTCGCGCCAGCGACCTTTTGCTGCTGAACGCTGATGATGAAAGCTGCGCGGCGCGCCCGGACGTGGACGCCACCGCATGGGCGATTCACGGGCAAATTCACCAGCGCCTGCCGGACGTGCGAGTGGTGCTTCACCTGCACCCGGTCTACACCACCAGCCTCGCCTGTCTGGCCACGCCGCAGATCCTGCCGGTTGACCAGAACACCGCCCGCTATTTTAACCGCGTTGCCGTCGACACGCTGTACGGCGGCATGGCGGACACCACCGCAGAAGGCGCAAGACTGGCGGGGCTGCTGGCAGATAAACGCCGCCTACTGATGGGCAACCACGGCGTGCTGGTGACAGCACCCAATATTGGCGAGGCGTTTGATGATATCTGGACGCTGGAACGCGCTTGCCAGATTCTGATTACCGCGTGGTCGACCGGGCAGCCGCTGAAGGTGTTATCGGATGAAGTGGCGGAAAAGACGGCGCAGGATTGGGAGAAGATTGCGGACTTTTCGAGACGGCATTTTGAGGAGATGAAGGAGATGGTGATTGAGAGGGATCGGACGGTGTTGGATTGATGAGGTGCGGCCCGGAGAAACCTGGGCCGGATTCGTTTTTACGGGGTAAATAGCGCAGTCTAAAACTGTGAGTTCTCCGGTATAGTGAGTATCTACTTTACCGGGTGATTTCCCATCTTTCCTGCCGCCTGCGGCTTTCTTAGCGGGCAGATTATTCGCTTTTACTTACCATCAAAAAAGTTATCAGGAAGCTGGCCAGGAGGCATGTTGATAACCTCGTCATTGTCGGCACCTTCATTTTTCATATAGGTTACCTGGGCAAACTCAGGGATGATGACATAAGGATAGGCTGGACCTTCATCGCGGAAGCGATGCATATCTTCGATGAACTCATTCTGATAGCAGATGGTTTTTTCTGGGTGCTGCCCTTCGCCGGCAATCCACTGTGGGAAAAAGATTGTCCCATGTACGAGTTTACGTTTCAGATCAAACAGCAGGCTCACACAGGTTCCAGTCGGTTCATGCCAGTCGACTTTGTAGATGCCCGGAGCAAACTGGATGGCATGCATTTTCTGATTTGTCACCCAACGCCCACCAACTAACCCCTGATGAATACGGTAGTCGCAGGTATTGTCATTACGTGCGTACCACTCATATTTCCAGCCGTTGTCATAGGTGTATACGAAGTGGGTTCCCACGAACTCTGACAGGTCGGAAGACATCTCTTGCAGTGAACGGTTTTCCATATTCTTATCCTTGATGATAAATATCGTTGAACTTTGAGTATGAACTCTAGTGGTTGAGATAAGGATATGGTTTAAAAATCAAATTAAAAAGTGCGATTAATGAATGGGATTGATTCAAAAAATAGTTCTATTTATCTTTGCTAATGCTTCCACTGCTGCCGTGGTCGATGTCCCGTCACTTTTCGCGCTCTCCTCCGAACTGGGCTATTTGCAACGGTTGCCGGTCAGCTGGATTATGCTTTCATAGCTGTATCTGTACTTTATGGGGTTTCGCATGCTGCGTACCAGAATTCAGCCTATCCCGTGCACTTAATACTGTTCCAATCATCCTCTGCGACTCTATTAACTTGACCGTTTTTCGGCCTCACCTGTAAACATTTTTTCATCACAACATCAATATTGACGCCCTTCCCGTATATGGCTGTATAAATAACAACCAGCAGATTAAGAACTCGCCTCAAATATTACTTTTAATGAAAAATCATCATGTTCTTCACATCACTCAATAAATCAATGATTTACACGAAAACGGATTGAATAAAAATATAATTCTATACCCCCAGGAAGGGTTATAGACAATGACAATTTATAATGAAAATTCCTAGTATAAACATGAAAAGTCTTAATAAACCTCATAATATGAATAAAAACCAAACTGATTGTATAGGAGAATATATGAAGATAATCCTTTGTAATTTAAATGCATTTCATTTGTCTTAAATCAAATTACAGTTATTATGATGTTAATTCTTAATATCCTGAATTGACTGAGGCTTAATCATTGTTTGACAAAGGATACAAACTGCTGTGCCAAAGTTGTGCATTGAAATGTGAGATCTTACCGCAGCGAATGGTGAAGTCCGCTAATTGTCTCAATGGTCAGGTAAGTATATGGCCTAATAGCAATATGTTTTTTACGGATGGCCTTCTTGATATGCTCAAATCCACAAGAGCGATAATCATTGGTAAAGGCTACTTATTTGTAGATTTCTCGTATTACAACATTAAGTACTTTTTAAATACTGACTGGAATGCTCGCTTGGTTAGTTCGGGGTTAACTGTCATCCTGGTTACCGATAGATATTTAAAAGCTCTTGCTCTGTATTTTCAAAGCATCAATCCAGGAATCAAAGAAGTGCTTAGCAGTACCGATGGTGTGATTGTCTTCAGGAGGAGGCTTGAATACTTTTTATCAGGAAGAAGCATCAGTACAAGAAGTTATGGAAAAATAAACTACACAGAACTTCAGGTGCTTAAGTATCTAATCAAAGGAATGTCTGTCCAGGAAATAGCTTCTCGTACATACACCACTGACAAGAGAATATATAACTTACGCAGCTCAATAGAACGAAAAATGGGCATTACAATAAAAAGGATGCTTTAACTTATGGAAAATCAACATACGTGTTATGCAATCAATAAAGGAAAAATCATGTTAAAGAAATTACTTGTCTTATCGTTAGCATCAGTTTCAGCATCCAGCGTATATGCTGACTCGACCAACACAGTGCAATTCAAAGGGGAAGTCAGCACCCAAACCTGTTCCGTCAACATTAACGGCAATGAAGCTAATCCAGTTGTATTGCTGCCTACAGTTTCGACAAGCTCTCTGGCAACCGCTGGCGCAACTGCAGGTGAAACGACATTTACCGTGAACGTTACCGGCTGCGATGTTGCTACGGCTGATACCGCGATTAAGACGGAATTTGCTGGTAATAATATTACGACCAACGGCAATCTTGGCAATACGGGTGATGCCACAAATGTATCAATCCAGTTGGTCGACAGTGATGCAACCACACCGTTATCTTTCGCCTCAGGCTCAATAGCCACAACCTCAGCCATGACGCTGGCTACCGGTGCTGACTCGACGTCACAAGATTTAATCGTCCGTTACTATGCTGAGGATACCGGTGTTACTGCAGGTACCGTCATTGCCAGCGCCCAGTACGCAATCACCTACGAATAGTTTTTTAAATATGCGTTAACCCTAAATTGATGCAGTTTAGGGTTTTAATACTATTAGATAAATGGCCGTTATTAATGTTACATGTTAATAAGTATATCATCATTATTTTCCTGTTCGCTTTCATCAATAAAACAATGGCGAGTGTAACATTGGTCGGCACCCGCATTATCTATAATTCGGCATCAAAGGAAAAGACATTACAGTTTAGCAATCAAGACAATAAGCCTTCTTTAGTGCAGATATGGGTTGATAGCAAAGCGAAAAACTCCTCACCGGATAAGGCATCTGCACCATTCATTATTACACCACCTATTTTCAGGATTGACGCCAAAAAAAGTCAGTTAGTTAGAATCATGTTTTCAGGCAAGGAAAAATTACCTGCGGATAGAGAGTCTGTATTTTATTTTAATTTCCTCCAGGTTCCCGCGGTCAATGATGAGGATAAAGACAAGAATAAACTCCTGTTAATGGTGACCAATAACCTAAAGTTGTTCTATCGCCCGGCCAATCTTCAGGGTGACCCTAATCAGATGGCAGATAATTTGTTGGTTTCAAGGACAGGTAATTCACTGACGATAAAAAATCCGATGCCATTTCATGCCAATATAAGCTCGGCAACGATCGTTAGCAATAATAAAATAGAAAACATTAAAAATATAAAAATGATCGCCCCTTTTTCCTCTCAAGATTTTCCGATTCAGGGAACGTTTAAAAAATCTCAAGTGACATTGAAAGTTATCAACGATTATGGCGTAGAAATTAAACGGACTTATGATTTTTAACAGGTTTGCTACTATGAACTTACTTAATGAAAAAATAAATTTCTTTATCTGGAATACATTTATTATTTTTCCATTTAGTTTTCTTGCTCACGGTGCGGATGACGGATTTACATTTGACACCTCATTGTTACGCGGCAGTTCACTTAACAATGCAATGCTTGATAAATTCAAACAAGAAGAGACTATAGCGCCTGGCAAGTACCTGCTTGATGTCTACGTTAACGGGAATTTTGTATTCCGTGATGATATATCAATTGAGCGAGATAAAGACAGTCATACATCTCCCTACTTTACCCTGAAACAGATTCAAAACATTGGATTGAAAATAAAAGCTCAGGAGGGTACGAAAACTTACCCTCTCGGCGCTGATATAAAGTCCACCATTGATCTGCCGCAGTTAAGAATAGATCTGAGCATTCCCCAGGCTATGATGAACCGTAGGCCTCGTGGATATATCACTGAAAACATTCTCGAATCTGGCGAGTCAATGTTTTTCATGAACTACAATCTCAATCAATATCATGTGAGTTATAAAGAAAGCAATATCAGCGATCTGAACTCTACCTATGCAAGCATGAATGGCGGCATAAATTTGGGTCTGTGGCGTTATCGCCAGATATCAAACCTACGTTATCAAAGCGGGAGTGGCACTAACTTTGATACGTCTCGACGATATGTTCAGCGAGCCATTTATCCGCTCAAAAGTGAAGTATTATTAGGGGAAGGGTTTACCACCGGTCATTTCTTTAGCGGTTTGGGGTTTCGAGGCATAAAATTAAGCTCGGATGAACGTATGCTTCCTGATTCATTGCGCGGATACGCACCAACCGTTCGTGGCGTAGCTAATTCAAATGCTCGCGTAAGGGTTATTCAAGGTAAGAATGTACTATATGAAACTACGGTGGCTCCCGGCCCCTTTTCAATAGAAGATCTTTACGCAACCAACTATGCAGGTGATCTAACCGTTATCGTGACCGAGGCGGATGGCTCGACGCATTCATTTTCCGTTCCTTTTGCTGCGGTTCCTGAATCTATGCGCCCAGGATTATCAAGATACAGCTTTACGTTAGGCAAAACGCGGTACGTTGGTGATGACGATCTATTCAGCGAATTAACATGGCAACGCGGGTTAACAAATGAGCTAACGCTTAACCTTGGTAACCAATTTGCTGATGGCTATCAGTCAATAATGCTTGGCGGTGTATACACCAATTCATTTGGGGCCTTTGGGATGGACACAACATACTCCCATGCGAGCCTCCCTGATGATGATGCCGCAGGATGGCTTATGCACCTGTCATATAGCAAAACGTTTCAACCCTTTAATACGACATTGTCCATTGCAGGATATCGCTATTCAACCGACGGTTACCGGGAAATGGGCGATGTACTTGGTCTGCGCAAAGCGGCTAAAAACGGTGATGCGTGGTCATCCACGACTTATCGTCAGCGTTCTCGCTTTGAGTTATCGCTTAATCAAAATATAGGTGATTTGGGCAACCTGACATTATCAGGTTCAATACAGGATTATCGTGATAACCGTAATCGCGATAAGCAGCTGCAATTCGGTTGGGGAAAAATATTCAATAATGGAGTGGCATTAAATCTGTCAGTAACGAAGTCGAGAACATTAAGTTATGCTTATAACTATAACGACCAATACGATTATGGTTCTAGTGCCAGTTATAGTAATATATATAAATCCCAGACGACTACAGCATTATCATTAACTTTCCCGCTTGGACGAGAAATGAATTCACCCAGTGTGTCAGTAGTGGCAAACAACACCAAAGGTCAAGGAAGCAGTTACCAGACGTCATTATCTGGCAACGTGGGTGATGATAATCCTGTAAGCTACGGCGTTAAGTTCTCCACAGATAACACCAGTCACCAAAATATCTGGGGAGGTAATCTTCAAACTCGATTACCTTACGCTAATGTCACCGGCTCGGCATCGACATCGCAACAATACTGGCAAGGTTCAATGTCCTTACAGGGTGCTGCTGTAGTGCACCGTGGAGGGATTACCCTTGGCCCATATGTGGGAGACAGCTTTGCACTTATTGATGCGCCAGGAGCCAGGGGAGCCAAAATTGTGGGCGGACAGGGCTCAAAAATTGATTACTTTGGTTATGCTTTGGCGCCATCGTTGACGCCATATCATTATAATACGGTAGCCTTAGATCCACAGGGTATGAATAATAAAGTTGAACTTGAAGATGGTCACAAACGTATTGCGCCTTATGCCGGAGCCACCGTTAGAGTGAAATTCAACACTATCAATGGGCAAGCTATTTTGATTACGGCTAAAACGCTAAATAATAAAATTATCCCCATGGGGACTTCTGTTCTCGATTCAGACGGGAAAGAAATAGGTATGGTCGGGCAAGCTAACCAGGTATATCTGCGTAGCGTAAAACAGCATGCCAAAATCACCTTGAAGTGGGGCAATCAAGATAATCAAAAATGCAATTTAGAATATGATTTACCCACTAACCTTGATGCGCCTGTTGCGTTACTTGATGCTCAATGCCGTTAGTTTACCGAGGAACCACTATGTATAATTTATTTTTCTCCATCGTATTTCTATCATTGTGTTATACATTACCCTCTTACGCCACCTGTACACGCGTCTCGCCCACTGTGGATGCCGGGTGCGATACCTGTGGTGTCGGTATTGGCCTTGGAAGAGTTAACCTTACAAGTGCATATCTTCAACCGGTGGGCACCCCTTTAGGTAGTAGCACTTTTAACCTTACTTCAGGTGTTCGTTATTCGGATCCCGACCAGGTGCTTTATCAATGTGCAGCCAGTGATGCTGGAAGTATTTATGAAGTATTCGCCACGAACGGCGATGACCGTGTCGGTGGATATTATGACCTGGGGGCCGCTGACGGTTATCCTAACTATTTTGCCACCTATTTTCCTTATGTCGGAATTAAGCTCACGCATCTGAATTCGGGGCTTGAGTTCACACGCTATTGGCAGCAATATCCAATTAAAAGCTATGCCACTACATCCGATGGATATATTCAGATAAGGGTTAAGGATTTTAGTTCAGTTCGCGCCGACCTGATTAAAATCAGTTCACTGCCCGGCCAGGGGGCAAATCAGTACTGTGGTTATAGCGCATCGGACTTAACATACGGTATGGCGTCAACAACCGGAACGTCTACTTACAGCTGCGCCCAACCCAACGGCTATGTGACTTTTGCAGGCCCAGGCATTGAATCTGACACAGTAGGTAGTGATTCCGCAACGAACTATAGTGTCTGGGGAACCGGTCGCTGGAATGCATTTGGCATGGGCACTTCTCCAGTTTCAACGCTTACGCATACCGCAACATGTGTTGCCCGTAATGTGACCCCACTGGTTTTATTACCGACGATTTCTGTTTCCGCATTAAATAATGGTTCATCTTCTCAGGCCCAATTCGTCATTAACATTGAGTGTGATAACTCAGCGGTATCAGGTGTCAGTAGCGACGGAACAGCGTTGGGTTTACAGGTTCCCTATGAAGCTTACACCCTTGCTCAGGAACTCGGCCTCGTTAATTCAAGCGGCGGTGTGAGCTATCTTCTTTCCGATGGTTACGGTACTGATAGCAGCGTAGCAACCGGCGTTGGAATTGAACTTTCAAACACCGAAACTGGAACAGCCATGAATTTTTTAGGTTGGGCAGCTTCCAATCCTTCCAGCTTAACCGGCAATGCCGGCGGATGGTACCCGGTGCTGGATGGTTCAACCAGCAACGGTAGCACAACTGACGGCTACACCCACTACACCACGCAATTAACCGCAACGCTTACCCGAATTCCAGGGGAAACCGTAACAGCGGGTAAGGTTGATGCCAAAGCATATATCTGGGTAAAGGTCCAATGAGTCCGATTAAAATATCATTACTACTGCTCCTCAGTGCTGTTTTCATTGCCTCGTCGGGTCAATATGCAAATGCTGGAATTATTGCATCAGCCACCCGGGTTATTTTTGTTGAGGGTGACAATGAAAAAAGCCTGATGCTTGTCAATACGAATGCCTACCCCGTCATTGTTCAGACCTGGGTTGATGATGGCGACATTAAAAGCACGCCAGATTCTACTGTTGCACCATTCGTATCGTTGCCTGGTGTATTCAAAATGCATTCAGGAGCCATGAAAGGTTTACGTATCGTAAGGAATAACTTAAGTCTACCTGATGATAGAGAATCCGTTGCCTGGCTTAATCTTTATGAAATACCACCTGGCAAACCAACGATACCGCCCTACCAGACACAGGTGACTCTGGCCATGAATACGCAAATGAAGATTTTTTATCGTCCGCATAGTATCGCTAAAAAAGCAGGCCTTGCTGTCAACCAGCTTAGTTTTACAGTCAGAAAAAATGGCCGTTCCGTATCGCTGACCGGTAAAAATGATTCATTATTTCATATCTCATTTGCCAAAATCTCACTCTTAGCCAACGGTAAGAAATATGAGGTCAAACAAGAAAGCAACATGATGATTGCACCACTGAGCCAGAAAACGTTTGAGGTTGAAGGAGCCGTTGAATCCTTTAATGATAATGCGACCGTCGAAACTTCTATTATCGATGATGAAGGCCATCAGTTTTCCCGCACATTTAGCACGGAGTCTCAACGGGAGTGAGATAATCTGAAACTACTAACCTTGCAAACTTGTGTTTTGTAACGTTGGAAATCGCCGTATTTACTTGCCCCCTCTCCACTTATAAGGACATACCTCTTTAGGGTTGTCCTTTGCTACTCTTTCGTAACCATTGACTGTATAAGTCTAAAATAGATATTCCTACCCCTTTTCATTAGACAGACAAACGAATAAATCTATTGATAGATCTCAATGAATAGTTGTTTGCTGTTAATCTCACCCATAAAACATAATCAAGATCAATTCCCCCCCTCTCTTCTCATTATATATTCTGTGAAAACCCAGTCATCCTTCAGGTTCTTATTCTCCAGAAAGCGATACTAATTTTACTCGCGTTACGTTATTTGACGAGATACTGTATGATTAAAAAATTATCAATGATAGCGCCAGTTTTTTCCTTACTTTGTTCTTCAAGCCTGGCTTTTGCCAGCTCTTACTCGTCAGGCAGTGATGTTCATTTTCTAGGAAAAATAGTAGAACCGTCGTGCTTTGTTAGCACAAATAACAACCAGGTCAGGTTGTCATGTGGACGTACCCAAGAAGCCAACACGTACGTGTTAACCTCCAGAAAAGCATCCGGCAACCTCAATGATCGATTTTATTTCTCATCGTCACTGAAGAAGATCAACGATAAAACCAAGCTAATTACCCTAAGGGTTTTATATAAATAAAGACCTGGCATCACGCTTTTAGTATTGTGATGCCTTTTTCTTCAATACGCCTTCACCCATTATCATCAGTTTCGCTATCAACCACAGTTGTGTTGATTCCCCCTACCGCGACGCTGCTCGCTGAAGTTCAACGTGCTATCAGAGTTCTTTGCCATGCAAAATATTCGGGGCCAGGTGGGGTTGTCAAAAGTGATTTAATTCACAAGTTCACTATTTTTTGACGGTAACGCAAAAAACAGGAACTTTTAAAACAAAAAAAAGGAAGACATTGTTAAACAAAATGTGAGTATATGAGTTTAGTGATGGATAGTAATACTGCATCATATCACGCGCTTTAATATTTATTATCGATTACTTCCTGGATATTATAGATACACTTACGCTCAAAGGACTCTGTATGACTATTATAAATAAGATTATCCTTGGTATTGTTTCGGCAATGTTCTTTTCAACTGCCGTAGCTGAACCAGTAGAAAAATCAAATATAGAAAATAAAGAAATAAAAATCTATATCGTAAGACACGGTAAAACGATGTTCAATACGCTCCACCGGGTGCAAGGTTGGTCAGATTCACCACTAACAGAAAAGGGCAAGAAAGACGCCTATATGGTGGCTAATGGTCTTTCAACAATCAAATTTGATATCCTATACACCAGCGATCTTGGTAGGGCCAGGGAAACCGCTAGTATAATTAAAAGCAAGCAACATAGTAACTTAGCTGTTATCGAAGATAACAGACTCAGAGAGTGGAACTACGGAGGGTACGAAGGCGGCTTAGATGGTGAGCTGTGGACGCCGATTTTCAAAAAGTGGAATCTGAGCTATGACAAAAACTTCACTCAGTGGGATCAGTTGATGAGTAAGGCGACTGATAGGGATATTGCAAATGAAATCAGTCAAAACGATCCCATGCATTGGGCCGAAAACTACCAACAGATTGAAACACGGTTACATGATTCTCTAGAAGATATAGCAAAAAATGCCGAAAAAAACGGTTATAAAAATGTACTGGTAGTTAGCCATGGTGGGGCTATTGGCACTATTATCGACACACTTACACCAGGTAAAGAGGCTGTGCCGTTAATTGATAATATGAGTGTTACCACCTTATCTTACCAGGGAGACGGCACATTTAAACTGATTAAAGCTGGTGATATGTCCTACTACCAAGCCCATTAATCTCTAAAGCAGTTCCCGCTCCCAGCTAATCTGCCCTGGCAGTCGTAAACCATTTAATATTATACCGGGAACCCATACAACTATAGGTTCCCGGGTAAATAGTAAAACCAACAGGCTTAGGGAAGGTGCGAATAAGCGGGGAAATTCTTCTCGGCTGACTCAGTCATTTCATTTCTTCATGTTTGAGCCGATTTTTTCTCCCGTAAATGCCTTGAATCAGCCTATTTAGACCGTT
>NZ_CABTJS010000183.1:0-1576 GCF_902485085.1 uncultured Kluyvera sp. | reverse complement strand
TCAACTGCTCTACCAACTGAGCTAACGACCCGAGTGGTGGGTGATGACGGGATCGAACCGCCGACCCCCTCCTTGTAAGGGAGGTGCTCTCCCAGCTGAGCTAATCACCCGATACTGCGCTGGATACTACCTACTGCTTTCACCGAGCCCACCATAAATGATGGTGGGTCGTGCAGGATTCGAACCTGCGACCAATTGATTAAAAGTCAACTGCTCTACCAACTGAGCTAACGACCCGGTGGTGGGTGATGACGGGATCGAACCGCCGCCCCCCTCCTTGTAAGGGAGGTGCTCTCCCAGCTGAGCTAATCACCCGATACTACGCTGGATACTGCTTACTAACTAAGTTAGTGGTGGGTCGTGCAGGATTCGAACCTGCGACCAATTGATTAAAAGTCAACTGCTCTACCAACTGAGCTAACGACCCACTTTTTTCGTCACTTTCAGGATGTTTGATATCCCTTGGCAACGGCGGCATATATTACTGAATTCAGAATTCAGCGCAACAAAAATTTCGACAAAGATCACTTAACTGCTTATGTTTCATGCGGCAAGACCAGAAATAAAACAATTTCTGGTCTTACTTCGCGCATTACATCCCACTGAGACGTTTTTGCGCCTGCTTTGCACCATCGGTACCTGGGTATTTGCTGACAACCTGCTGGTATACCGCTTTCGCTTTTGCAGTATCACCTTTGTCCTGCATGATGACCCCGACCTTAAACATCGCGTCCGCCGCCTTAGGCGACTTCGGGTAGTTTTTCACCACCGATGCAAAGTAGTACGCCGCATCATCTTTTTTACCCTTGTTGTAATTCAACTGACCCAGCCAATAGTTGGCATTAGGTTGGTAGGTTGAATCAGGATATTTTTTGATGAAGTTCTGAAACGCAGCTATGGCGTCATCCTGGCGAGAACTATCCTTCACCAGCGCAATAGCCGCGTTGTAATCCGTATTGGCATCACCCGTCTGCACCGGCACACCAGACGCGCTAGCGCCCGCTGATGCTGCTGGAGCCGCCGCTGCTGGCGCTGCGCCGCTCTGGTCGCCCGTAGCCTGCTGAGCTGGAGCTGCACCGCTACCGCCCAGGCTGTCAATTTGCAGCATAATCTGCTTTTGACGTTCGACGACCTGGTTCAGCTGGTACTGACTTTCCTGGATCTGTCCACGAAGGGCATCAATATCAGTCTGGTTATCGGAGAGTTGCTGCTGAAGTTGGGTTAAAAGCTGACTGTGAGCGTTAGAAATACGCTCGAGTTGGGTGACACGGTCTTCGACCGAGCCTGAGCCGACACTACTGATTGGCGCCTGAGCAAAAGCGGCCCAGGGGGCCGCTATGCCAACCAGTAACGACAGACTCACCATGTGATGTCTGAAGTTACTGCTCATGCAATTCTCTTAGTAAACCAGTACGGCACGACGGTTTTTGGCGTAAGCCGCTTCGTCGTGACCCAGTACTGCAGGTTTTTCTTTACCGTAAGAAACGATGGAGATCTGGTCAGCAGAAACGCCTTTACCCTGCAGGTACATTTTAACAGCGTTAGCACGACGTTCACCCAGGGAGATGTTGTACTC
>NZ_CABTJS010000182.1:0-68920 GCF_902485085.1 uncultured Kluyvera sp. | reverse complement strand
CCAATCATGAGGGTCTCACCAACTCGACGAGTCAGAATCAGCATTCTTTGCTCCTTGAAAGATTAAAAGAGTCGGGTCTCTCTGTATCCCGGCATTCTCCATCATATAACGCCAAAAGGTCAGCAATGACAAACACCTTCGTGTAAGCGGTCACAGCATCACACTCTGTTAAATGTAAGTTTAGCCGATTTACATGACTTCAACCTGACTTTATCGTTATCAGTACCGCATATGCAAGGTGCCTTAACGTTTAACGTTAAGGCACCCGCATGCGTTTATTGTTATTACAGTTTAGCGCTGACCCAGCCTTTCACACTGGACAGTGCAGCAGGGAGCGCAGACGCGTCGGTACCGCCAGCTTGCGCCATATCCGGACGTCCGCCCCCTTTGCCGCCCACCTGCTGAGCGACCATGCCAACCAGCTCCCCTGCTTTCACACGGTCGGTCACATCCTTAGACACGCCTGCAATCAGAGAAACCTTACCTTCTGCAACCGTCGCCAGCACGATAACCGCAGAACCCAGTTGGTTCTTCAGATCGTCGACCATAGTACGCAGCATCTTCGGCTCAACGCCGGCAAGCTCGCTCACCAGCAGGTTAACGCCGTTAATAGTCTCAGCTTTGCTGGAAAGGTTCGCGCTTTCCTGTGCTGCCGCCTGCTCTTTAAGCTGCTGCAGCTCTTTTTCCAGCTGACGCGTACGTTCAATAACGGTACGCACTTTTTCGGTGACGTTATGGCTGTCGCCTTTCAGCAGCTGCGCAATATCGCTCAGGCGATCGCTTTCAGCGTGCAGCGTGGCGATCGCGCCTTCGCCGGTTACGGCTTCGATACGACGAACGCCTGCCGCGGTGCCTGACTCAGACACGATGCGGAACAGACCGATATCGCCGGTACGAGAAGCGTGGGTACCACCGCACAGCTCAGTAGAGAAGTCACCCATGCTCAGAACGCGAACGTGGTCGTCATATTTCTCACCGAACAGCGCCATTGCGCCCTTCGCTTTCGCCGCTTCGAGATCCATGATGTTGGTTTCGATTGGCAGGTTGCGACGAATCTGGGCATTGACCAGATCTTCAACCGCGCGAATCTCTTCCGGCTTCATGGCTTCGAAATGAGAGAAGTCGAAACGCAGAACCTTGTCGTTTACCAACGAGCCTTTCTGCGCAACGTGCGTACCCAGAATCTGGCGCAGCGCCGCGTGCATCAGGTGCGTTGCAGAGTGGTTCAGACGGATGCGTGCACGGCGTGCTACATCAACGTCAGCCTGCACACCGTCACCCACTTTCAGCGCGCCGGTCGCCAGCTTGCCGAGGTGACCAATCGCCTGGCCGTATTTCTGGGTGTCGCTGACCGCAAAGCTAAAGCCCGCGCCTTTCAGTTCGCCCTTATCGCCAACCTGACCGCCTGATTCGGCATAAAATGGCGTCTGGTCCAGCACCACAACCGCTTCCTGACCGGCAGCGATAGACTCTACCGCTTTGCCGTCAACGAACAGCGCAGTGACTTTGCCGTTCAGTTCCAGATGGTCATAGCCTTTAAATTCTGAAGTACCATCAACGCGAATCATCGCGTTGTAGTCGGCGCCAAAACCGCTGGACTCCCGCGCACGACGGCGCTGCTCTTCCATTGCGGCTTCAAAGCCAGCTTCATCAACCTTGATATTGCGCTCACGGCAAACGTCCGCCGTCAGGTCAACCGGGAAGCCGTAGGTGTCGTACAGACGGAATGCGGTTTCGCCGTCCAGCGTGTCGCCGGGAAGTCGAGCCAACTCTTCGTCAAGCAGCGCCAGACCACGCTCCAGCGTACGAGCAAACTGTTCTTCTTCGGTTTTCAGAACCTGCTCAACCTGCGCCTGCTGACGTTTCAGCTCTTCACCTGCGGCACCCATCACGTCTACCAGCGGGCCAACCAGCTTGTAGAAGAAGGTGTCTTTCGCGCCCAGCATGTTGCCATGACGGACCGCGCGACGAATGATGCGACGCAGCACGTAGCCGCGACTTTCGTTAGACGGCATCACGCCATCGGCAATCAGGAACGCACAGGAACGAATGTGGTCCGCGATAACGCGCAGGGACTTGTTGCTCAGGTCGGTTGCGCCGGTCGCTTTCGCCACCGCGTCAATCAGCTTACGGAACAGGTCGATGTCATAGTTGGAGTTCACGTGCTGCAGGACAGCGGTGATACGCTCCAGACCCATACCGGTATCCACAGACGGCTTCGGCAGCGGTTCCATGGTGCCGTCAGCCTGACGGTTGAACTGCATGAAGACGATGTTCCAGATCTCAATGTAGCGGTCGCCGTCTTCTTCAGCGGAACCCGGAGGGCCGCCCCAGATGTGGTCGCCGTGGTCATAGAAGATCTCGGTGCACGGGCCGCAAGGACCGGTGTCGCCCATCTGCCAGAAGTTATCCGATGCGTACGGCGCACCTTTGTTGTCGCCGATACGGATGATGCGCTCACGCGGGATACCGACTTCTTTTTCCCAGATTTCGTAAGCTTCGTCATCGCTCTCATAAACGGTGACCCACAGACGCTCTTTCGGCAGGGCGAACCAGTTTTCACCGGTCAGCAGCTCCCACGCGTATTGAATAGCGTCGTGCTTGAAGTAGTCGCCGAAGCTGAAGTTACCCAGCATTTCGAAGAAGGTGTGGTGACGTGCGGTGTAACCGACGTTTTCCAGGTCATTGTGTTTACCGCCCGCACGTACGCAACGCTGCGCGGTGGTCGCGCGAGAATAATTACGCTTGTCGAGACCGAGGAACACATCTTTGAACTGGTTCATCCCGGCATTGGTAAACAGCAACGTAGGGTCGTTATTCGGCACCAGGGAGCTGCTGGCAACTACCTGATGGCCTTTACTATGGAAAAAGTCGAGAAACGCCTGACGGATCTCAGCGGTGCTCTTGCTCATAATTATCCTGACATCAAGCTACACTTCATCCTTCAAACCGCGAGGCAACGGCTGTTTTCACCTTCAGACACGTACTGAAGTACCCGCCTGAAGCTTCTCTCGCCCACCGCTCGGATGCGGCTTGAATGATTTTGTGTATTAAGGAATATTCGTCACCGACGCGGATCGCTTTAAAAACAACCCGCCTCCGGACGGAAAAAGTGGGAATAAGATAAGTTTTCTTTAAAGGGAAGTAAAATCCCCAGTGCGGTCAATCCGCAAAATTTCGCCATATTTCCTGGATATCTTCCATCAGGTAGCCACGGTAGAGCAAAAATCGCTGGATTTTGACCTTTTCAGCAAAGGTAGTTGGCAGCGGCTCACCGTATTTTCTCACCGCCTGATCGCGTGCCAGCGCCGCCCAGTCAATGTCGCACTCACGCATGGCTTGCTCGATGGCGTCGCGCGCAATGCCCTTTTGCCCCAATTCCTGACGAATCCGCGCCGGGCCGTACCCTTTGCGGCTACGTCCGGCCATAAATTGCTGCACAAAGCGACTATCGTCGAGATAGCGGTTTTCAAAACACCAGGCCACCACCTTTTCAACATCTTCCGGCGGTGCATCGATGGGCTCTGGACCATTTTTCCCCATCACCGGGGCGGTAAGTTTGCGCCGCAGCTCCTGTTCGCTGTGGTCGCGCATCGCCAGAATGCGAATGGCGCGATCCAGCAGGCGGGCATAGGCGGAACGACGCGGTGAGTTTTCGGTCATGATGTTTTACCGTCGTGATAAATGCAAAAAGGGCTGCATAAGCAGCCCTTCGTCTCAGTTCAGAGATTATCAGAAGTCTTCGTTGGTTTCTTCAACGCTGTTGTTATCAACGGCGAAGTCCGGCGTAGAGTCCTGGTTGTTGAGCAGCAGCTCACGCACCTTCTTCTCAATTTCTTTCGCCGCAGCCGGGTTCTCTTTCAGCCAGGAGATAGCGTTCGCTTTACCCTGACCAATTTTGTCACCGTTGTAGCTGTACCAGGCGCCCGCTTTCTCAATCAGCTTCTCTTTCACGCCAAGGTCGACCAGCTCACCGAAGAAGTTGATGCCTTCGCCGTAGAGGATCTGGAATTCAGCCTGTTTGAACGGAGCTGCAATTTTGTTCTTCACAACCTTCACGCGGGTTTCGCTGCCGACAACGTTGTCGCCCTCTTTCACCGCGCCGATACGACGGATATCAAGACGTACGGAAGCGTAGAACTTCAGCGCGTTACCACCGGTGGTGGTTTCTGGGTTACCGAACATCACGCCAATTTTCATACGGATCTGGTTGATGAAGATAAGCAGCGTGTTGGACTGCTTCAGGTTACCCGCCAGCTTACGCATCGCCTGGCTCATCATACGTGCCGCGAGGCCCATGTGAGAGTCGCCGATTTCGCCTTCGATTTCCGCTTTCGGCGTCAGTGCCGCAACGGAGTCGACAACGATAACGTCTACCGCACCAGAACGCGCCAGCGCGTCACAAATTTCCAGCGCCTGTTCACCGGTGTCCGGCTGAGAACACAGCAGGTTGTCGATATCAACGCCCAGCTTGCGAGCATAGACTGGATCCAGCGCGTGTTCAGCGTCGATAAACGCACAGGTTTTGCCTTCACGCTGCGCGGCAGCGATAACCTGCAGCGTCAGCGTTGTTTTACCGGAGGATTCTGGCCCGTAGATTTCGACGATACGGCCCATTGGCAGGCCGCCAGCGCCCAGCGCGATATCCAGCGAAAGCGAACCGGTAGAGATAGTTTCCACGTCCATGGAACGGTCTTCACCCAGACGCATGATGGAGCCTTTACCGAATTGCTTTTCGATCTGGCCCAGCGCTGCAGCCAACGCTTTCTGTTTGTTTTCGTCGATAGCCATTATTACTCCTGTCATACCGGGTGTTACCGGATAGTGAATTCTGTTCTGTTGAGGCAATTATACTGTATGGTCATACAGTATCAAGTGTTTTGTAGAAATTGTTGCCAGAGGAGATTAAGCGCGTAGGCCGTCGCCTGACGACGTACCGATTCGCGGTCCCCCTCGAAGCATTCACGCTGGGTAATGCCCTGTCCAGCTACGGTGGCAATACCAAACCAGACCGTGCCCACCGGCTTTTCAGCGCTGCCGCCGTCTGGCCCGGCAATGCCGCTGACCGAGATGGCAAAATCGGCACGCGCCGCGCGCAGTGCGCCAATCGCCATCTCTATAACCACCTGCTCGCTGACCGCGCCATACTGTTCGAGCGTGACTTCACGCACGCCGATCATCTGCGATTTCGCCTCGTTGCTGTAGGTCACGAAACTGCGTTCAAACCAGGCCGAACTACCGGCAATATCGGTAATGGCTTTCGCTATCCAGCCACCGGTACAGGACTCTGCGGTGGTGAGTGTCGCCCCGCGAGCCTTCAGCGCCAGGCCGACCTGTTCGCTAAGCTGCATTAATTCTGAATCTGTCATCATCGCTCCGCTTAAGCTCGATAAAGAGGCCATCAAAGATAGCACTTTCAGAACAGATGTGGGGACGGGATAGTGATTTTACGAGGGGGATTCCGAAATTGAACGCCCCGGAAGAACCGGGGCGAAGAAAGGCTAGATTTAGCGCATGCTGGCAGCGATAAGCTCGACGTTATGACGCAGCATTTTGACATAGCTGTCCGCCACGCCCCCCGGTTTTGACAGCGCTTCCGGATACAGCTCACCGCCCGGCTGTGAGCCGGTCGCCGCTGCAATCTGCTTCACCAGACGTGGGTCAAGCTGGTTTTCCATAAACCAGGTATGCACGCCGTCCGCCTTAATTTGCGTAATCAACGCCGCTACCTGCGCTGCGCTGGCTTCGCTCTCGGAAGAGAGCCCCTGCGGAGCCAGGAAGGTGACGCCATAAGCCCGCGAGAAATAGCCGAAAGCATCGTGGCTGGTCAACACTTTACGCTTCGCCTGTGGAATAGCGCTGAACTGCTGTTTAGTCCAGGTGTGAATGTCGTTAAGCTCACCAATATAGCGCTTGCCGGAGGCGTTCAGCGCCGCGCTGTCCTCTGGGTCGGCTTTGACCAGTCCGGTCAAAATATTCTGCGCATACAGTGCGCCATTCGCTGCGCTGTTCCAGGCGTGCGGGTCGGTGACCGTTTTGCCGTCTTCATCCAGCGTATGCGTTTTCACTCCCGTCGAGGCGACTATCAGCTCACCTTTAAAGCCGGAGGCCTTAATAAGGCGGTCCATCCAGCCCTCCAGCCCCAGCCCGTTAACCACTACTACATCCGCTTTACTGAGCAGCGCGCTATCCTGCGGCGACGGCTCGAAGGTGTGCGGGTCGCCGTCCGGACCGACCAGCGTGTCGACGTGAACGTGTTCGCCACCCACCTGTTTCACCATATCGCCCAGCACCGAGAAGCTGCTGACCACGTTCAGCGTTTTTGCCATCGCACCTTGCGCCGTCAGCCCTAACGCCAACGCCAGAATCACCCCAATACGTTTCATTATGTCCCCTATCCTCTTCGTTTTTGCCAGCTAACGGTCAGCCGGCTTCGCTTGCCAAAAAACACAGAAATCAAAAATACGCCGCTGGCGGTGAGCACAATCGATGGCCCTGCGGGAAGATTCGCCGCCCACGACAGGCTGAGCCCCATCCAGGCGCATATTCCGCCTATCAGCGCCGCCAGCAGCAGAATTGACGGTAAGGTTTTCGCCCAGCAACGCGCCGCGACGGCGGGCAGCATCATGACGCCTACCGCCATCAGCGTGCCCAGCACCTGAAAGCCAGCCACCAGGTTGAGCACCAGCAACGCCAGAAATAGCCCGTGCAGCAACACGGGCAGCCAGCGCGCATTCACCTGCAGCCAGCTGCTGTCAAACGCTTCACTCACCAGCCCCCGGTAGAAGAGAGCAATGCAGAGCAGCGTCAGGCTGGCGACGCCCGCCACAAACAGCGCGGCATCGTTATCCACCGCCAGAATCGAACCGAACAGCAGGTGCAGCAGGTCGACGTTGGAGCCGCGCAGCGACACCAGCGTGACCCCCAGCGCCAGCGACCCTAAGTAGAATCCGGCAAAGCTGGCGTCCTCTTTCAGCGGCGTGCGACGGCTGACCCAGCCGGCCACCAGCGCCACCGTAATACCGGCAATAAAACCGCCGACGGTCATCGCCAGCAGCGACATGCCGTTCACCAGATAGCCCACCGCCACGCCGGGAAGAATGGCGTGCGACAGCGCGTCGCCCATCAGGCTCATTCGCCGTAGCAGTAAAAAGACGCCGAGGATCGTAGTGCTGAGCGACAGGGCAAGGCAGACCACCAGCGCCCGGCGCATAAAGCCAAACTCAATGAAGGGTTGGAAAAAGGTGTGCCAGATCATGCGAGCCTCGCGGAGCTAAACGCCGGAAGCACGTCGCGGGTATGTCCCCAGCAGGCATTTTGTGGGGCCAACAGCAGCGTTTCCGGGAAATACTCCGCCACGCGCTGGTTATCGTGCAGCACGGCCAGCACGGTCTGCCCCTGCTGATGCATCTCCTGAATCACGCCCATCAGGTCATGGCTGGTCGCTTCATCAATGCCGGTAAAGGGCTCATCGAGCATCACCAACGGTGCCCGCTGCACCAGCACGCGGGCAAAGAGCATCCGCTGAAATTGACCGCCGGACAGCGCATCAATCGGGGTTTTCGCCATGCTCGCCAGCCCGACTCGTGCCAGCGACGCCTGAATGCGCTGGCGCGTATCGCTACGCAGGCCGCGCAGAAGCGAGACGCGTGGCCATGCGCCCTGACTGACAACATCCAGCACGGTCAGCGGAAACTGCGACTCCAGCGCATGACGCTGGGCCAGCCAGCCAATAACCGGGCGCGAAGGCGTCCAGTGAATCACGCCGCTCACCGGCGGAATAAACCCCGCCAGCGTTTTCAGTAAAGTCGATTTGCCGCAGCCGTTCAGGCCGACAATCGCCGTCATGCTGCCTTTTTGAATCACGCCGCTCAGCGATGGCGTAATGGCTGCGCCTTCATAGCCAGCCACCAGATTATCCAGTTCAATCATGGCAGCGACACCGCCCACCAGACCATCAACCACAGCGCGGCCAACAGCGCGCAGGCCAGCAAAACCCGCGTCATGCTGCTAGCCATAAAAACAGGAGTGAACATCTTTGCCTCACCATTTAATGTTATAACATAACAATATTGGATTAGCGCTAAGATGTAAACGGCAGGAAATGATGCTAAATGTAACAAGCCCCCCTCAGAGCCGAGGGGAGCCAGAAGGAAGGATTACTGACCGCGCGCCTGAGCGACCGCCAGGCCCAGTTGCCAGACCGCCATCGCATAGTGGGTGCTGTGGTTATAGCGGGTGATGGTGTAGAAATTCGGCAGCCCGTACCAGTACTGATAGCCCGTACCGATATCCAGTCGCAGGAGACTTGCCTGCTGATGGTTGCCCAGAGGCTGCATCGGCGTTAAGCCTGCCGCCGCCAGCTGCGAAACGCTGTATTTGGTTTTGAACCCATTATCCAGCCCCGGAGCCTGCCCCATTGCCTGAACCGCCACCGCATCGCCGCTCACCCAGCCGTGCTGTTTGAAGTAGTTCGCCACGCTGCCGATAGCGTCTTCCGGATCCCACAGGTTGATGTGACCATCACCGTTAAAATCAACCGCATACTGCTTGTAGGAGGACGGCATAAACTGGCCGTAGCCCATCGCGCCAGCAAACGAACCTTTCAGATCCAGCGGGTCGTCCTGTTCATCACGCGCCATCAGCAGGAAGGTTTCCAGCTCGCCAGAGAAGTATTCAGCGCGGCGTGGATAGTTAAACGAGAGGGTCGCCAGCGCATCGAGGATACGCGTTTTACCCATCACGCGACCCCAACGGGTCTCAACGCCAATAATCCCGACAATAATTTCCGGCGGTACGCCGTAGACCTGTGACGCGCGCTGCAGTGCGTCCTGATGTTGGTTCCAGAACACCACGCCGTTTTGTACGTTATCCGGAGTAATAAACTGCTTACGATAGCGCAGCCACGCCCCGTTCGGGCCGACTGGCGGCTGGCCGGTCGGCGCCTGCCTGTCCATCAGGCGCAGCACGTAGTCCAGGCGCTTGGCCTGGGAGAGAATTTCATGCAGCTGCTGTCGGTCAAAGCCGTGCTTACTCACCATCTTATCGATGAACTGCTCCGCCGCTGGGTTATTGGCAAAATCACCGGTCGGGATCAGCGCATTGTGCTGAGGTTCAAGGAGAAAACCGCCGGAGGTGGTTGCCGGGGCTTCAGCCGTTTTAGGTTTGCTGCTACAGGCAGCGAGCAGGACACACAGGGGGAGTAAAGCCAGAACACGACGCTTCAACATGGGACATCCGTTTAACAATATCAGCAAGAGTTAAATATGGTAAAGCATCCGCCACGCTGCAAGGAAGCGGTTGTCGCGCTCGCTCGCAGAATTTCTCATTTCTACACTTTGCTTGCTCTTTTTCCTGCGGCCACGCTCGCAATAACTTTCACAATAAAATATTTATCTTTCATTTTGCGATCAAAATAACACTTTAAAATCTTTCGATCTGATTAAAATCTCCCACCTTTTGGTAATAAAACGATAAATCCCTACAGGAGATAACTATGGTCGACACCATTACCCTGGGAGCTGAATTGTTCATCGGGCTGTTTCAGAAAGGCGGAGAGGTCTTCACCGGCATGGTGACTGGCATTCTTCCGCTGCTGATTAGCCTGCTGGTCATCATGAATGCGCTCATTAACTTCATCGGTCAGCACCGCATTGAGCGGTTTGCTCAACGCTGCGCGGGCAATCCGGTCTCTCGCTACCTGCTACTGCCCTGCATTGGCACATTTGTGTTTTGCAACCCAATGACTCTGAGTCTGGGGCGCTTTATGCCAGAGAAGTACAAGCCCAGCTACTATGCCGCCGCTTCCTATAGCTGCCACTCCATGAACGGGCTGTTCCCCCACATCAACCCAGGCGAACTGTTTGTCTATCTGGGCATCGCCAATGGCCTGACGACATTAGGGCTGCCGCTTGGGCCGCTGGCGGTGAGCTACCTGCTGCTGGGTCTGGTCACCAACTTCTTCCGCGGCTGGATTACGGACTTCACCACCGCCGTCTTTGAGAAAAAAATGGGCATTCAACTGGAACAGCACGTTCAACTGTCGGGAGCAGCATCATGACGCGCATTCATATTGAAAGAGGAACCGGCGGCTGGGGCGGCCCGCTTGAGCTGGACGCTGTACCCGGTAAGAAAATCGTCTACATCACGGCCGGAACCCGCCCGGCAATCGTCGACAAACTCGCCGAGCTCACCGGCTGGCAGGCCGTCGATGGCTTTAAAGAGGGTGAACCGCCTGAACAGGAAATAGGGGTCGCGATCATCGACTGCGGCGGCACATTGCGCTGCGGCATCTATCCGAAGCGCCGTATTCCTACCATTAATATCCATGCCACCGGCAAATCCGGCCCGTTGGCGCAGTTTATCCTGGAGGACATTTACGTCTCCGGCGTCAGGGAAGAGAACATACGCCTTGTCGGTGAAGCCAGCGAAGCTACCGGCGTAACTCCCCCAGCAAAACCTACGACCGCCAGCGGACGCGACTACGACACCACGAAAAAGATAACTGAACAGAGCGATGGCCTACTCGCCAAAGTCGGCATGGGAATGGGCTCGGCGGTAGCGGTACTGTTTCAGGCGGGTCGAGATACCATTGATACGGTACTCAAGACCATTCTTCCCTTTATGGCGTTCGTCTCGGCGCTTATCGGCATCATCATGGCGTCAGGTCTCGGCGACTGGATAGCCCACGGACTGGCACCGCTTGCCAGCCATCCGCTCGGGCTGGTCACACTGGCGCTAATCTGCTCTTTCCCCCTGCTATCCCCCTTCCTCGGCCCAGGGGCCGTTATCGCTCAGGTGATTGGCGTCCTGATAGGCGTACAGATTGGGCTTGGCAATATCCCGCCACACCTGGCGTTACCCGCCCTGTTTGCGATTAACGCGCAGGCCGCATGCGACTTTATTCCAGTGGGGTTATCCCTCGCCGAGGCGCGACAAAACACCGTACGCGTGGGCGTGCCTTCCGTGCTGGTGAGCCATTTTCTGACCGGAGCACCAACCGTGCTGATTGCCTGGTTTGTTTCCGGATTTATCTATCAATAGAGAATCAGTGATGACCGTGATTTATCAGACCACCATTACTCGCATCGGCCAGAGCGCCGCGGAGGCGTTGGGCGACCAGATGCTGATCACCTTCCGGGAAGGTGCACCGGCGGATATTGAAGAGTTTTGCTACATCCACCGCCCCGGCAGTTTAAATGGCCCCCTCCAGAGCGGCATGCACTTTGAGATAGGCGAACTGCGCTATCGGGTCACCGCCGTAGGCAGCGTAGCCGAACAAAACTTACGTGAACTGGGGCATATCACTCTGTGCTTCGATGGACGAAACGAAGCGAAATTTCCCGGCACGGTACACCTCGCTGGGTCAACGCCGGACGATATCGCACCGGGAACCATATTGCAGTTTATCGATTAATATTTAAGGAGAAAATAATGAAGCAGGTTGCCGTAGTTATTGGTGGAGGCCAGACCCTTGGGGCATTCCTCTGCCGCGGCCTCGCCGCAGAAGGATACCGCATCGCCGTGGTCGATATTCAAAGCGATAAAGCCGCCAGCGTGGCGCAAGAGATTAACGCCGAATTTGGCGAGGGGATGGCCTATGGCTTTGGTGCCGATGCCACCAGCGAACACAGCGTGCTGGCGCTCTCACGCGGCGTCGACGAAATTTTTGGCCGCGTGGATCTGCTGGTCTACAGCGCGGGCATCGCCAAAGCCGCATTTATCAGCGATTTCGAACTGGGTGATTTCGACCGCTCGCTCCAGGTCAACCTGGTGGGCTATTTCCTCTGCGCCCGCGAATTCTCGCGGCTGATGATCCGCGACGGCGTTGCCGGACGGATCATTCAAATCAACTCAAAATCTGGCAAGGTGGGCAGCAAACACAACTCCGGCTACAGCGCCGCAAAGTTTGGCGGCGTAGGCTTAACGCAGTCGCTGGCGTTGGATCTGGCCGAGTACGGCATCACCGTACACTCGCTAATGTTGGGCAACCTGCTGAAATCACCGATGTTTCAGTCATTGCTGCCGCAGTATGCCACCAAGCTTGGTATTGAGCCGGGCGAGGTGGAGCAATACTACATCGATAAAGTACCGCTCAAACGCGGCTGCGATTATCAGGATGTGCTGAACATGCTGCTGTTCTATGCCAGCCAGAAAGCCTCCTACTGTACCGGCCAGTCAATCAACGTCACCGGCGGCCAGGTGATGTTCTAAACGCTATGCCCGGTGGCGCTACGCTTACCGGGCCTACATCAAATCGGTAGGCCGGATAAGGCACCGCCGCCATCCGGCACCACCAGGAGCACACTATGGTTTCAGCCCTGATTACCGTTGCCGTTATCGCCTGGTGCGCTCAGCTCGCGCTGGGCGGCTGGCAAATCCACCGCTTCAACCGGGCGTTCGACAAACTCTGCCAGCAGGGTCGCGTTGGCGTAGGGCGCTCCGGCGGTCGCTTTAAGCCACGCGTCGTGGTCGCTGTCGCGCTGGATGAACATCTCCACGTCGTCGATACGCTATTTATGAAAGGAGTGACCGTGTTCGCCAGACCGGGTGAAATTAACGGGGTAAAAGGAAAACATCGTGATGAATTACAGCCCGATGTGATCTTTCCCCATGATCCCCTCTCGCAGAATGCACTATCATTGGCGCTTAAACTGAAACATGGGTAATTTCGTTGTGAATGCTAATAGCTTGCGAAATTATCATTTCGCAAATTTATGTCAGGGTAATCACGCCTATGAAACCTCGTCAGCGTCAGGCCGCTATTCTTGAGCACCTGCAAAAACAGGGTAAATGCTCGGTTGAAGAGTTGGCCCAGTACTTTGACACCACGGGTACCACCATTCGCAAGGATCTGGTCATTCTGGAAAATGCCGGAACCGTCATTCGAACCTACGGCGGCGTGGTGTTAAACAAAGATGAGTCCGACCCGCCTATCGATCACAAAACGCTCATCAATACCCACCAAAAAGAGCGTATCGCGCAAGCGGCTATCACCTTTATTCACGACGGCGACTCCATCATTCTGGATGCAGGCAGCACAGTGCTACAGATGGTTCCCATGCTTGCTCGCTTTCGCAACATCACCGTCATGACCAACAGCCTGCATATCGTTAACGCGCTGTCGGAACTGGACAATGAACAGACTATCCTGATGCCTGGCGGCACCTTCCGCAAAAAATCGGCCTCGTTCCACGGGCAATTAGCGGAAAATGCCTTTGAGCATTTCAGCTTTGATAAACTCTTTATGGGCACTGACGGCATCGATCTGAACGCTGGCGTGACCACCTTTAACGAGGTTTATACCGTCAGTAAAGCGATGTGCAACGCGGCACGCGAAGTGATCCTGATGGCAGACTCCTCAAAATTCGGACGCAAAAGCCCTAACGTGGTGTGCAGTCTGGAAAGCGTTGATAAGCTGATTACCGACGCGGGAATCGACCCGGCGTTTCGTCAAGCGCTGGAAGACAAAGGGATTGAAGTAATCATAACCGGAGAGAGCAATGAGTGATTTTTTGTTAGAGGCCGGGCGTAAGGCCCTCTTACTGGAACTGCAGGAAGCCAGCCGCCTACCCGACCGTCTTGACGAGACCTTTGTTCAGGCCGCCAACGCCATCCTGAACTGCAAAGGAAAACTGATTGTTTCCGGGATGGGCAAATCTGGCCATATCGGCAAAAAACTCGCCGCCACCTTCGCCAGCACCGGCACCCCCGCTTTCTTTGTTCATCCGGCGGAAGCGCTGCACGGCGATTTGGGGATGGTAGAGAGCCGCGACGTCATGCTGTTTATCTCCTACTCCGGCAGCGCCAAAGAGCTGGACTACATCATTCCGCGGCTGAAAGAGAAATCCGTGGTGCTGCTGGCGATGACCGGCAAGGCCAACTCCGCGCTGGCGCAGGCGGCCGATGCCGTGCTCGACATTGCCGTTGAGCGCGAAGCCTGCCCGATGCACCTGGCGCCCACCTCCAGCACCGTCAACACGCTGATGATGGGCGACGCGCTGGCGATTGCCGTTATGCAGGCCCGCGGCTTTAACGAAGAAGATTTTGCTCGCTCTCACCCGGCCGGTGCGCTGGGCGCACGTCTGCTCAACCGCGTTCACCACCTGATGCGTCACGAGGACGATGTCCCGCAGGTCACCGTTCACGCAAGCGTAATGGACGCGATGCTGGAACTCAGCCGTACCGGCATGGGGATGGTCGCGGTCTGTAACGAGCAATCACAGGTTCAGGGAGTCTTCACCGACGGCGACCTGCGCCGCTGGCTGGTGAGCGGCGGTTCGCTGGACGATTGCGTTAACGACGCGATGACCAAAGGCGGCGTGACCCTGCACGATCAGGCGCGTGCGGTCGACGCCAAAGAACAGCTGATGAAGCAGAAAATCAGCGCCGCGCCGGTGGTGGATGAAAACCATCGACTGGTCGGCGCGATTAACCTGCAAAACTTCTACCAGGCTGGCATCCTTTAATCCTTCAGCCCAAGACGTTTCGCCAGCCGGTGCAGGTTGGCGACGTCTGTCTCCAGCGCCCGGGCGCTTGCCGCCCAGTTATGCTGATGCGTCTCTAAAGCCTGGCGAATCATCTGCCGCTGAAAATGCTCGGTAGCATCACGCAGGTTGTTCACCGCCGGCATCGGCGCCGCTGTCTCTACGACCGCCGTCGTTGGCGTCCCTTCCTGAAACGCAAAGTGCTGCGCTTCCAGTACCACCTCGCCGTTGCCGCGCGTGGTTGCCCGCGCCAGCACAACCGCACGGTGTACCGCATGTTCAAGCTCGCGCACGTTACCCGGCCAACCGTAGCTTTGCAGATGCGTCCGCGCGCCGCTGCTTAATACCACTCGCGACAATCCAAGCCGCAGCCGACACTGCTCGCAGAAGTAGCCCGCCAGCAGCACCACGTCGTCACCTCGTTCACGCAGCGGTGGCACGGAAAGCGGGAACACGCTCAGGCGATGGAACAGGTCGGCGCGGAAATTACCGGCAACCACCTCTTCACGCAGGTCGCGGTTGGTGGCAGCCAACACCCGTACGTCAACGCGCAGACTGCGGTCATCACCGACGCGCTGAATATCGCCATACTGTAATACGCGCAGCAGCTTGGCCTGGAGCGCCAGCGACAGCTCGCCAATTTCATCTAAGAACAGCGTACCGTTGTCGGCCATTTCAAACTTGCCGCTGCGGTTGCTGATAGCCCCGGTAAACGCCCCTTTGACGTGACCAAACAGCTCACTCTCAGCCACGCTCTCCGGCAGTGCGGCGCAGTTCAGATAAACCAACGGGCTGACCGCACGCGGCGAGCCCTCATGAATCGCTTTCGCCACCAGCTCTTTCCCGGTGCCGGTTTCGCCGCTTATCAGCACGTTCAGGTCAGAGGCAGCAACAATCTCAATCTCTTTTTTAAGCTGCATCATGCCCGGCGACAGGCCAATCATCTGCGTCTCTTTTACCTGCTCAAAGTCGGTCGGCGCGCCCGGCAGCATATTCTGGCTTTCAAGCTGCTCAATCAGCAGCGCGTTGCTGAGCGCCCCCGCCGCCAGCGCGGCAATCAGCCGCAGCTCTTCATCGCTGAACACGTCGAACTGGTCCGGCGACATGCCATCGAGGGTTAATGCGCCAATCAGGTTTTGCCCGGCAAACAGCGGCAGCCCGATACAGGCGTGGACCTTCAGGCTTTCCTGACCGGGGATCAGACCGTCGTACGGATCGGGTAAATCGCTATCCGCCGGGAAACGCACCACGTCACCCGCGCGGGCAATCGCTTCAAGCCGCGGATGCCCTTCGAGGGTAAAGCGCCTGCCGAGTACGTCTTTCGCCAACCCATCGATCGCCAGCGGAATAAACTGCCGGGCGTCGTAGCGCAGCAGCGCCGAGGCATCGCACTCCAGCACCTGACGCAGCGTGGTGATCAGACGCTGGAATCGGTCCTGATGACCGACGCCGCGCTGGAGTTCTATGGCGATGCCCGCCAGCACATCAACGGAAAAGCTCATGGCGTACCTCTTACAGTCATTTTGACAATGCATGATGTCATATTGACAATATCAAGCATAGTCATTTTGACTAACAACAAAGAGGTAAAAATTAATTAATTCAATAAAATCAATTAATTAAAAAGTTGGCACACAACCTGCAATTAGCAATACATCTTTTTTGAAAAACGCTGAATTAATTGAGGTTGCTATGTCTATTCTGGTTAAAAATAACATTCATTGGGTTGGTCAACGTGATTGGGAAGTACGTGATTTCCACGGTACCGAATACAAAACGCTGCGCGGCAGCAGCTACAACAGCTACCTTATCCGTGAAGAAAAAAATGTCCTGATTGATACCGTCGACCATAAATTCAGTCGTGAATTCGTACAGAACCTGCGCGGTGAAATCGACCTCGCTGACATCGACTACATCATCATTAACCACGCTGAAGAAGACCACGCCGGTGCGCTGACCGAGCTGATGTCGCAGATCCCGGACACCCCAATCTACTGCACTGCTAACGCCATTGACTCCATCAACGGTCACCACCATCACCCAGAATGGAACTTCCACGTGGTGAAAACCGGTGACAGCCTGGACATCGGTAACGGCAAACAGCTGATCTTCGTGGAAACCCCGATGCTGCACTGGCCTGACAGCATGATGACCTACATGACCGGCGACGCGGTGCTGTTCAGTAACGATGCCTTCGGCCAGCACTACTGTGACGAACGCCTGTTCAACGACGAAGTAGATCAGACCGAACTGTTCGAACAGTGCCAGCGCTACTACGCCAACATCCTGACCCCGTTCAGCCGCCTGGTGACGCCAAAAATCACCGAGATCCTCGGCTTCAACCTGCCGGTTGATATGATTGCCACCTCTCACGGTGTGGTATGGCGCGATAACCCAACCCAGATTGTTGAACTGTACCTGAAATGGGCGGCAGACTATCAGGAAGACCGTATCACTATCTTCTACGACACCATGTCCAACAACACCCGCATGATGGCGGATGCCATTGCCCAGGGGATCAACGAAGTTGACCCGAACGTGGCGGTGAAAATCTTCAACGTCGCCCGCAGCGATAAAAACGAAATTCTGACCAACGTCTTCCGCTCTAAAGGCGTGCTGGTTGGGACTTCAACCATGAACAACGTGATGATGCCGAAAATCGCTGGCCTGGTGGAAGAGATGACCGGCCTGCGCTTCCGCAACAAGCGCGCCAGCGCCTTTGGTTCGCACGGCTGGAGCGGCGGCGCGGTCGACCGTCTGTCGACCCGTTTGCAGGATGCGGGCTTTGAAATGTCCCTGAGCCTGAAAGCCAAATGGCGTCCTGATGTTGATGCGCTGGAAGTGTGCCGTCAGCACGGTCGTGAAATCGCTCGCCAGTGGGCGCTGGCTCCGCTGCCAGAAGCCACCGCAAAACCCGACGCCGCGAAAGAGGCCTGTGCCGCCGCTGCCGCAGCCGACCTCGGCCCAAGCATGCAGTGCAGCGTGTGCCAGTGGATTTACGACCCAGCGAAAGGCGAACCTAATCAGGACGTGCAACCAGGCACCCCGTGGAGCGAAGTCCCGGACAATTTCCTGTGCCCGGAATGTTCATTAGGCAAAGACGTCTTCGACGTACTGGCGACGGAGGCAAAATGAATCATGGCATCGTGATCGTTGGCTCGGGCTTCGCCGCCCGCCAGCTGGTGAAGAATATTCGTAAGCTCGACGCGAGCGTCAAACTGACGCTCATCGCCGCCGACAGCATCGACGAGTACAACAAGCCGGACTTAAGCCATGTGGTGAGCCGGGGGCAAACCGCCGCCGACCTCACCCTGCAAACCGCAGGCGAGTTCGCCGAGCAGTACAACCTGAACCTGTTCCCGCAGACCTGGGTGACCAGCATCGATGCAACCGCGCATGTGGTGAAAAGCCAGAACCATGAGTGGCAGTACGACAAGCTGGTGCTGGCAACGGGCGCGTCCACCATCGTGCCGCCGGTACCGGGCAAAGAGCTGATGCTGACCCTCAACAGCCAGCAGGAGTTTGGCGCGGCGCAAAGTACGCTGCGCGATGCCCGACGCGTGCTGATTATCGGCGGTGGTTTGATTGGCTGCGAGCTGGCAATGGACTTCAGCCGCGCCGGTAAAGCGGTCACCGTGGTCGATAACTCTGCCAGCGTGCTAGCTTCGCTGATGCCGCCGGAAGTAAGCAGCCGTTTGCAGCATCGTCTGACCGACATGGGTATTCATCTGCTGCTGAAATCTCAGTTGCAATCGCTGGAACAGACCGCCAGCGGCATTCGCGCCACCTTTGACCGTGACCGCCACGTCGAGGTTGATGCGGTAGTGGCCGCCACCGGCCTGCGCCCGGAAACGGCGCTGGCGCGCATGGCGGGTCTCGAGATTAACCGCGGCGTGAAGGTCGACGGGACGCTGCGCACCAGTAATCCGGATATCTACGCGCTGGGCGACTGCGCTGAGATTAACGGTACGGTGCTGCCGTTCCTGCAGCCGATTCTGATGAGCGCCATGTGTCTGGCGAAGAATCTGCTCGGCCAGCCCGGCGAGCTGAAGCTGCCGAACATGCTGGTAAAGGTGAAAACGCCGGATCTGCCGCTGCATCTGGCCGGTGAAACCCGCCGCCCGGATTTGAACTGGAAGATTGAAACTCGCGCCGACGGCATGCTGGCGCAGGGGTATGACGACCGTCAGCAGCTGTGCGCTTTCGTGGTGAGCGAAGAACGAATGAAAGAGGCCTTTGCTTTGCTGAAGTCACTCCATCAATAAGGCTTCCCCCTCTGTTCACTGTTTAATTTAACCGCATGCGCATGGAAGCGCGAAAGTCTCATTGTTACTTGCCCCGCTGCCCGGGGCTTTTTTATTATTATCCCCGACTCACTTAACATCATTAAAATCTATTTCTACATCATCACAACCCCCTCGCGACATTAATAAATCTGCCGCAGATAACATTCAATCATTAACTATCACCATCTCTTTTACATAGCTGTTTTCTCATTAACTGTCGTTTATAAGTAAAAGCCCACAGGGTAAATAACGCCAATAAGAGGTAGACGCCCCTGCGTGTCATACAAATACCACATGAAAAAGAAATTAACGGAGATAACTCATGCAATTAGGATTTGAACTCACCTTCAGCAGCGATACCTGGTATCCGACAGTTGATATCAACAATATAAAATCGACGACCGCTGAAGTTATCGATATCAAAGAAAAAATGGTGCTGACATTCAGCGCACCGGGGAAGGTAACTGCCGGCGATATCACTATTTCCACCAACCCATGGTGTGAATTAAAAACAGATATCGAGACCAGTGAAATTTCCAGCGGTATATTTGATATCAAATTAACAATTTCCGCTGCCGATGGTTCTGCAATTGGTAACGCTATTTCCACGATCCATATGGGCGTGAATGTGGCATCCGATACGGTGCCGGCCTGGCAGACGTTCCAGGATTCCTTCACGCTCGCCGCAGATGAAGAAACTCAGGTCGCAGGCGAGCTTGTCGTCACCTGTGCCGCCTTCCCGACCGGGCTGGAGCAGACGCCGCTGGAACTGGTGCTGACCCGCGGTGAACAACGCGAAACGTGCGCGCTGGTTGCGGGAAATAATACATTGAGTATTGTCGCCGGTACCTACACCGTCAGCGCCGCGCAGCTGTGCACCGCTGATGGAACCGTACGGGCCGAGGTAGCCTTGGGGTCCTCTCAGGTGACCATCGGCAAAGGCCAGCGCACCGCGCTGAACGTCACCTTTGGGCCCGCACAACGCAGCACCACCCTCGATGTGAAGCTCGATTTATCCACATCGCACGCGCTGTACAATGAAACTTTACAGCTGGTTTACGAGGAGAACGGGATTGAAGCGCAACGCATCGCACTGCGCGTCGGGCAGTCAGTCCGCCTGCAGCAATTGCCGATTAGCGGTCAGTTCACCCTGCGCATTGACGATATCAGATTGAACAACGCCCACTACTGCGTTGATGTCGTGCAAGGGCCGCTGAATAATCAGCACGAGAATATTGTTTTTGGCGACGCTCAGATTCACTCGCAGAGTGATACCGCGGCGCACTCCGCCGCGCTTAATATCGCCATTAACGTGGAAAAAACCGTGGATGCCGCATTTTATATTCGCCTCATCGACGAAAATGATACTCCGCGCCAATATCATTTCGGCAATCTGCCGATGCAGCCGGGCAATCACAACGCCATCGCCAGCATCGCGCCGGGGAACTACCGTGTAGAAAGCCCTACCGTGATTCAGAATGGCGTCATTTATTACGTTGATACCGCCTCGCAGCAGCTGCGGGTTGATAATGACGCAGCGTTGACCTTAACGGTCGCGGTAACAGAAGGTGCGAATCTGCATGTTAAAGGGTTCCCGGACTTTCTGAGCTTTGGCGGCTGTGCCGATATGTCGCCGAGTAACGTAGCGGACCTTGCCGAAGCGCGCGTGTCGTCTCTCTTTAAATATTCCGGCGACGATGGTATGGGAGATGCATCCGCCTACCTGGATCCGGCAAAAGAGCCTACGCCAAAAATCATCGAAATGGCGCGTAACGTTACGGGCAGCACGCAAGAACACGTGCTGCCCGTCATGGTGTCCTATACCTGCAACCTGTCATTGGGCGATGTGACCAATATTATTAACGATCCTGTCCGTCACCAGTTTAGCTTCGCGAACTTCATTCAGGCGCTGCAAATGGCTCAGGCAATGAAGGATGACGAGCACCCGGTACCGGCTGGCTTTATCGTTAACCCGGATTACCTTGGCGAATGCCAGAAATACGGTTTCGCCGCAGATTATCCGGTGACGGTTCGCAAGCCGCTGGCGGAAGCTATGGCGCACCACGGTGTTGATATCACCATCCCGGCGGGCATTACCGACACCCTGAAAGGCTACATTAAGGCGGTTAACTGGCTGGTACGCGTGGTTGCGCCGGACGTCGTTCTCGGCTGGCAAATCAACCTGTGGAGCGTTGGCGGCTCACAGTGGGTGTACCAGGACTTTACCTACGATGATGTTTTCGATCCTGAAGATGGCACGAAAAAGCGCATGACCATTACCCCTGAACTCGCGGGTAAGCTCTCGGCAGAATATGCGCTGATGGTCGGCGTGTTTGACGATATCGAATATACGCTCGCCAATGGCGCATCCGCCGTTGCCAAAGGAGCCGATTTTATGGCTGCCGATCGCTACGAGGCCGATGACTTCACCGCTCGCGCCTATAAAAACGGTTACTGTTATTCGCCTTATGAGTGGGATCGGACGTTTGATTTCTGCGCTTCGCTCAGCCGCCATCTGCGCCAGCCGGTCATGCCATGGCAGGTTCCGGCTAGCCGCCTGGCAAGCGTCAGCGAGGAAGTTGGCGAACTGGAGGAACAGTTCTGGGGCACCGGCGGTAGCTATCTGATGGGTCATCCTGAAATTGGCAGCGCCGTAGATGCTATCAATACCAAGCTGCTGGACATTGAATTTCTCGACGTACACGTCGGTATGATGGGCCGCAACCCTCGCGATCTATTTAGCCGCCAATCCTGGGATCTCTCGACGGCGAAATACCACGACTTCCCGTCACGCAGTATTTTCCACGTACAGGTTGGTGGCGGAGCCACGACGGGCGTCGTCAGCGCGGTTAACCGTAATAGCAGCCGCTGGATGCGTGAGAAACTCAAAGCCTATCGCGACAATCCGGTGAAATTCGAATAACACGTCACCGAACTTTCAGCTACCCGCGAGGCGGGTAGCTGAATTCCCTTAACGCACCACCAGTGCGTCATAGTTGCGCCAGCGGTAGTTCACCATCGACACCAGCCAGCACAGTGCGAACAGGCCAATCACCACAAAGCCCGCGTTACCAAGGTTATCGCTCAGCATCGACACACCGCTCCAGATGCCGCCGGTCAGGTCGAACTTATCGATAATCAGCCCCAGCGCTTCCAGCCCACCGATAAACAGCGCGACCACCACGGATGCGCCGGTAATGGTCATGTTGTAGTAAAGCTTACGCTGAGGCTTATTGAAGGCCCAGCCGTACGCACCCACCATCAGAATATTATCCAGCGTATCAACCAACGCCATGCCGCTCGCGAACAGCGCCGGGAAGACCATGATCGACCACATCGACATCCCGCTCGAGGCGCTGGCGGCAGAGATGCCCAGCACGCCAATTTCGGTAGCGGTATCAAAGCCCAGACCAAACAGGAAACCCACCAGGTACATATGCCAACTTTTGCCAATCAGGCGGAAAGTACGGCTGAACAGCGCGCTCATCATACCGCCCGCCACCGGCAGCTCGGCTGAGACCGACTCACCCTTTTTCAGCGCCTGGAAGCTGCGCCACACGCCGCGCAGAATAATCAGGTTCACCAGCGCCATTGCCAGCAGGAACACCGCCGACACGGTCGTGCCGATGATGCTACCGGTGTCGTGGAACCAGCTCATTTTGTGCTGGAACGCGGTCGCCGTGGCGGCAATCGCCACTGACGCCAGCACCACGATGGAGGAGTGACCGAGTGAGAACCAGGCACCGACGCCGAACGGGCGCTTGCCCTGCTGCATCATTTTACGGGTGACGTTATCAATCGCCGCAATATGGTCGACGTCCACCGCGTGACGCAGACCGTAGCCCCACGCCAGCAGACTGGCGGCCATCAGCGCGCCGTTATGACCAAATGCCTGCCATGCCCAACCCCAGGCCAGTAAATTCGCCAACACAAGAACCAGAACCAGCAGCGTTGCGCGCGGCTGTTGACGAAGAACATTCCACAACATGAGTAACTCCTTAAACCAGATGGCGAGCTGCAGCAATCACAGACTGCCCGTATGAAATTGCCCCATCCCCCGCGGGTAAACGCTTCGGAAAGAGCAAAGTGAAATCGTGTAAATAATGCGTAAGACGGCTGCGCAGCAGCGCGTTGTGCAGCACGCCGCCGCCGAAAGCCAGCGTCGACAGCGAAAAACGCTCTGCGTGTTGGCGCATTAAGGTGGCGATGCCCTGCGCCAGCGCGTCGTGAAACGCCCACGCTTTTTGCGCCGGGGTCGCCTGCCAGCCGAGCCACGCCGGCCAGAAGGTGGCGAGATCCAACTGGCTATCAACAACCGGCATGGTCACCGGATGAACAATGCCCGCGCAGCCTGTCGCCAGCGCTTCCAGTCGACAGGCCGCCTCGCCTTCATAGCTCAGCGCGAGCGGCGTGCAGCCCACCGCACAGGCTACAGCGTCAAACAGGCGACCACAGGAAGACGCCAGCGGGCTATTGAGCCCGCGCTGGATCGCCTGCGCTAGCAGCGGCCAGTTCTGTTGCTGCACCGCTTGCGTCTCACCGAACATTTGCCAATCTGGAACGAACGCCAGACAGTGCGCCAGCAGGTTGCGCCACGGCTGACGCGCCGCCAGATCACCGCCTGGCAACGCCACGGCGGGCAGGCCGCCGAGATGTTCACACTCGCGGTAGCTCACGCGCAGACACTCACCGCCCCACAGCGCGCCGTGCTCGCCCATGCCAATACCGTCGAGTGCCATCGCAATCACGTCGCCGCCGTCAAGCGGCCAGTCGTGTTCAGCAAGGCTGGCGGCAATATGGGCATGATGATGCAGTACCTGATGCCGCGGCAGCGCAAGCTCCGTCGCCCACTGAGAAGAACGATAAGCCGCGTGGTAATCCGCCACCACCGCCTGCGGCGTAAAGTCATAAATGGACTGCATCAGCGCCAGCGCCTGTCGCCACTGGGCTTCCACGCCATCGTCGGTCAGGTCGCCAAAGTGCTGGCTGAGTACCGCCCGGTCGCCGCGTACCAGACAGAAGGTATTTTTCATGTCCGCGCCAAGACAGAGCATCGGCGGTACGTCGCGAAAGCCCGGCGGCAGCGTCAGCGCATCCGGCACATAGCCGCGCGAACGGCGCAGCATTTCGCCGCTCTGGCGCACCACCGAATCATCCATGCGCTGCACGATATCGCGGTTGTGTAACAGGAAACCGTCGGCAATATCGGCCAAATCCGCCAGCGCGCTGTCGTTAGTCAACGCCGGAGGTTTACCGCTCAGGTTGCCGGAGGTCATCACCAACGGGCGCGCCAGCGCCTGTATCAGCAGATGCTGTAGCGGGTTGGCGGGCAGCATCACGCCTACTTCCGCGAGGTCCGGCGCAATCTCCGGGCAGATCCCAGAGACCAGATGTTTATCCACCAGCACAATCGGTGCGGCGGGGGTATTGAGCAGCGAGCGCGCGTCAATCGACAGCGCGTCAGCGTTAGCTATCATCACCGCCAGCGGTTTTGCCGGGCGATGTTTGCGGGCGCGAAGCGTCGCTACCGCCGCGGCATTGCCGGCATCGCAGGCCAGATGGAAGCCGCCAATTCCCTTCACCGCCACAATGCCACCGGCTTCAATCATGGCGATAGCGGCGGCAAGCGCCGCTTCTTTTTCCGCGCGTTGCTCACCGCTATGCCACATTAGCCACGGCCCGCACTCGGCGCAGGCCACCGGCTGGGCGTGGAAACGACGGTCGTAAGGGTTTCGGTACTCCGCCTCGCACGACGGGCAGAGCGGAAACGCCGCCATCACCGTCAGCGGGCGGTCATAGGGCATAGCGTGAATAATGGTAAAACGCGGCCCGCAGTGGGTGCAGTTAATAAACGGATAGCGGTAGCGCCGCTCCTGCGGGTCGTTCATTTCCGCCAGACAGGCCGGACAGGTTGCCGCATCCGGGACAATCTGGGTGCTCATCGCCCCGGCACCGCTCTGGCGAATAGTAAAATCGGTCGGCAGCGTCGGCCACTCGAATGGCTCAACGTGGGTACTATCAATACGCGCAAGCGGCGGGCAGTACTGGTACAGCGCGGCGATAAAATCCGCTTCGTCACCGAACAGGCGTAGCAGGACGCCAGCGCTGTCGTTACAGACATCGCCAAGGCAGCCGCGCTGCTGTGCCAGTTGCCAGACGAAGGGGCGGAAGCCCACCCCCTGTACTTTTCCGCAGATGCGGATCTGCACGCCGTTTGCGTTCATTTGATTACCCGTTGAGCGCCGCGTTCAGGCGCGTTTTCATCGACTGATAGCTGTCCTGCGCGTAGATTTCGGCCCAGTTCTGATCCTCTATCGCCTCGATTTTCACCGCGCAGTACTTGGTTTCCGGCGTTTTCGAGATAGGGTCGAGGTTGTCCTGAGTCAGTTCGTTGCAGGCACCAATCCACCATTGGTAGGTCATATAAACGCTGCCATGGTTGATGCGTTCGCTGACGCTGGCGCGGCTAATCACCTTGCCGCGACGCGAGGAGACCCACACCAGCTGCTTATCATGCACGCCAAGCAGGCTGGCATCCTGCGGGTTCATCTGCACAAAGCCGGGTTCATCGGCGAGCGATTGCAGCGCCGCACAGTTGCCGGTCATCGAGCGACAAGAGTAGTGCCCGACCTCGCGTACGGTGCAGAGCACCAGCGGGAAGTCGTCGTCCGGCGTTTCGGCTGGCGCACGCCACGGAGCCGCAAACAGGTGGCCTTTACCGTCAGGCGTGGCGAACTGATTGCCTTCGTACAGATACGGCGTCCCCGGATGATCGAGCGTCGGACATGGCCACTGCACGTGCCCCATCTCGCCCATTTTTTCGTAGGTTACGCCGTAGAACAGCGGGCACAGCTCGCGCATTTCGTCCCAGATTTGCTGGTTGTCGTCGTAATGCATCAGGTAGCCCATTTCGCTTGCCAGTAGGCTGATAATTTCCCAGTCACGCTTCACGTTATAGGTCGGTTCGATGGCTTTTTCGAAGCGCTGGAAGCCGCGGTCGGCGCAGGTGAAGACGCCGCCGTGTTCGCCCCATGAGGTGGCGGGAAGCAGCACGTCCGCCTGTTCGGCGGTCTTGGTCATAAAGATGTCCTGCACCACCACAAAGTCGAGCGCTTCAAATCCCTGGCGCACCAGGCCTAAATCCGCCTCGGTTTGCAGCGGGTCTTCGCCCATGATGTAGTAGGCTTTCACCTTCCCTTCGATGGCCAGATGCGGCACTTCGGTAATGCGAACGCCAACTTTGTCGTCCATCAAGCTGGCGTCGATGCCCCAGGCCCTGGCGAACTTCTCGCGCACGGCGGCATCGACCACGTCCTGATACCCAGGGAACTGGTTTGGCAGCACGCCCATATCACACGCGCCCTGCACGTTGTTCTGCCCACGCACCGGGCCAACGCCAACGGCTTCACGTCCGAGGTTACCGGTCAGCAGCGCCAGGCTTGCCAGCCCTTTCACCACGTCAACGGCCTGGCCGAACTGGGTCACGCCCATGCCCCACATAATGGTCGCCGACGGCGCGGCCGCGTAGGTACGCATCGCCTGGCGAACCTGCATGGCCGGAATGCCGGTCAGGGATTCCACCGCTTCCGGCGCGTAGTCTTTGACCACTTCACGCAGTTCATCAAGCCCGGTGGTGTAACGAGAAACGTATTCGTGGTCGTACAGGTCTTCTTCCAGCAGCACGTGGGCGAAAGCGTTCACTAGCGCCATATTGCTGCCGTTGCGCATTTGCAGATGCTGGTCGGCGATGCGCGCGGTTTCAATACGACGCGGATCGCAGACGATAATTTTGGCCCCTTTGTCTTTCGCTTTAATCACGCGACGCGCCACTATCGGGTGCGAGTCCGCGCAGTTGTAGCCAAAGACCAGCAGGCAGCGGGAGTTTTCGATATCGCCGATGCTGTTGCTCATCGCGCCGTTGCCCAGCACATCCTGAAGCCCGGCCACCGATGGGCCATGACAGACGCGCGCACAGCAGTCGACGTTATTGGTGTGCAGCACGCCGCGGGCGAATTTCTGCATCACGTAGTTAGTTTCATTGCCGGTGCCGCGCGATGACCCGGTGGTCATAATGGCGCGCGGCCCGAATTTGGCTTTGATATCGCCAAGACGCTTCGCGGTATAGCGAATCGCCTCATCCCAGCTCACGGGGGTGAACTTGCCGCCTTTTTCATAGCGGATCATCGGCTGCGTTAATCGGGGGGTCAGCAGCTTGGTATCGTTGAGGAAGTCCCAGCCGTAATAGCCCTTCAGGCACAGCTCATTCTGGTTGGTTTTCCCTTCGGCGGCCTCGGCGCGAATAATTTTACCGTTGTCGACAACCAGCTTCAGTTTGCAACCAGCGCCACAGTAAGGGCACACACTCGTGATTTTTTTCATCAGTAACAGACCTGTTAAAAGAGAAATAAGGATGATTAAAGAGAGATAGACGTGGCGCTATCGAGCGCAGCGCGACGACGTTTTTCCGCGCTAAGCTGCTCAAGCTTGCTGCGGTCCACGCAAAACAGCGCATGAGTCGGGCAGGCTTCCATACAGGCTGGGCCAGCTTCGCGGTGGTAGCAGAGGTCACACTTGTTGGCTTCCGCTTTTTCCGCACGCACTTTAAGGCCCGCGCCGCTGTCGCGAACGACCGGACGCACTACCACTTCCATCGCGCCGTAAGGGCAGGCCACCACGCAGGTTTTGCAACCAATGCAGCGTTCCTGCATCACGTGAATAAAGCCTTTGTCGCGGCTGATAGCACCGTTCGGGCAGACGTTAGCGCACGGGGCGTCTTCGCACTGACGGCAGGCGGTAGCGGTAGATACATTCACGCCTTTAATAACGTGAATACGAGGCAGGAAAGATTGCGGCGTCAGCGCGGCGCAGTTCTGATCTTCCTGGTGGGACACCACGCATGCGACTTCGCATGTCCGGCAGCCAATACATTTACTCGCATCAGCAATGATGAAACGGTTCATCAACTTCTCCAGCAATGACAGTGAATTCGCGGGAGAATGCATTATTCGAGCCAACTTTTATTTGACTGTTTTTAAAGGGGATTTTTTGGCAGGTGATGAAGGATAAGCTGTCATCGTCACTTATGACGATGACAGATGACGACGCTATGCGTGCGGCCCTGGGACAATGGACTCACGCTCAATCAGTTCACCCGGGAAGGTTTGCTGATATTTAAAGTCCCCGCCGTCGAGCATAAAAATAAGGCGATGAATGGTCTCTTTGATCATTTCCGTGACCGGAATACGCACGCTGGAGAGCGCGGGAACCATATAAGGCGCGAGGGTTATGTCATCAAAACCCAGCACCGAAACCTGCTGCGGCACATTTATTCCGTGGACGTGCAGGCGCTTAATCGCCCCCACCGCCATATCGTCATTACTGGCGACCAGTGCGCTAAAGCTGACCTGCCGCTCGCGCAGCGTATCCACCCCGGCGGCACCGGTTGCGGGCGTCCACTTTCCTTCAACAATCAGTTCGTTGCGTACCGCAATACCGTGCTTCGTTAGCGCATCTTTATAGCCAGAAAGACGTTCAATGCCGGTCGGCGAATCGAGCGAACCGGTAATAAACGCAATATCGCGATGGCCGAGGCTGATTAATCGCTCCACCGCGTTCTGGCTGGCGGATTTTTGATCGCAGTAAACGCAGTGGCTGCTATTTCGTCGCAATCGACGGTTGATGACTAATATCGGCTGCTGCTGTTGCTGAATAATGTCGTCAATATCGTCGACGCTCAGAAAACGGGGGTAAATAATAATGCCGTCACAGCGCAGGTCGAGCAGATACTGAATCGCCTCACGCTCTTCCTGGGCGCTGTGCTTACCGTCCGCCAGAATCAGGCGTCGCCCCTGGTCTTCCGTCATACTCGCCGCATGGAACAGCAGCTCGCTGAAATAGACACCGTGATAAAGCGTGTTGGTGACCACCAGCCCCAGGGTCTGCGTCTTTTTGGTCGCCAGATTACGCGCCAGCAGATTGGGCCGATAGCCGCTCTCTTCGACGGCCAGAAACACCCGGTCCTTCGTCTCCTGACTGACATAACCGTTGCCCGATAGCACCCGGGATACGGTGGCTTTCGACACGCCCGCCCGTCGCGCTACCTCCAGCATTGTCGTCATATTCATACCCTTGAGAAATCATTTGCCAGCAGTGTACTGCACCGTTTCGTTATTTACAGCACCCGCCGATGCGTGCGCTTTTTGCTCAACGGACATTCCTGTGATCGATTTCACGAATTAACCAAAAACAAAAATTAGATCTTGATGTAACAAAATTAACACATGAATATTATGTGGAACCGGTTTCCTATACAACGTTTCATCACCCCGACTACATCGGGCGATAAGCGATAAGTACCCTACTGATAAAACAGGATTTTCCGATGTCTAAAAACTATGCGGCTCTGGCGCAATCCGTGGTGGGCGCACTCGGCGGCGTGGAGAACATCTCCGCCGTCACGCACTGCATGACCCGTCTGCGCTTCGTACTGAAAGACGAAACGCAGGTCGACAGCGCCAGCCTCAAGGGCATCAGCGGCGTGCTGGGCGTGGTGCGTAACGACAACCAGTGCCAGGTGATTATCGGCAACACCGTCTCTCAGGCCTATCGCGAGGTGGTGAACCTGCTGCCGAGCAACCTGCAGCCTGCCGCCCCGGTCGGAAAACCGAAGCTCACTTTACGCCGCATTGGCGCCGGAATCCTCGACGCGCTGATCGGCACCATGTCGCCGTTGATCCCAGCAATTATCGGTGGATCGATGGTCAAGCTGCTGGCGATGATCCTCGAGATGACCGGCGTGCTGCCAAAAGGCGCGCCGACGCTCACCATTCTGACGGTGATCGGCGACGGCGCGTTCTTCTTCCTGCCGCTGATGGTGGCTGCCTCCGCGGCGGTGAAATTCAAAACCAATATGTCGCTGGCGATTGCTATCGCCGGGGTACTGGTGCACCCGAGCTTTATTGAGCTGATGGCGAAAGCCGCCCAGGGCGAGCACGTCGAATTTGCCTATATTCCGGTGACGGCGGTCAAGTACACCTACACGGTTATCCCGGCGCTGGTGATGACCTGGTGCCTCTCCTACATTGAACGCTGGGTCGACAAAATCACCCCGGCGGTGACCAAAAACTTCCTTAAGCCGATGCTTATTGTGCTGATTGCCGCACCGCTGGCGATCCTGCTGATCGGCCCGATTGGTATCTGGATCGGTAGCGCCATCTCCGCGCTGGTGTACACCATTCACGGCTATCTCGGCTGGCTGTCGGTCGCCATTATGGGCGCGCTGTGGCCGCTGCTGGTGATGACCGGGATGCACCGCGTCTTTACGCCAACCATCATTCAGACCATCGCCGAAACCGGCAAAGAAGGCATGGTCATGCCGTCGGAAATCGGTGCCAACCTGTCGCTCGGCGGTTCGTCACTGGCGGTGGCGTGGAAAACCAAAAACCCGGAGCTGCGCCAGACCGCGCTGGCGGCTGCCGCTTCCGCGATTCTGGCCGGGATTTCCGAACCGGCGCTTTATGGTGTCGCCATCCGCCTGAAACGCCCGCTGATTGCCAGCCTGATAAGTGGCTTTATCTGCGGCGGTATTGCTGGTGCTGTCGGGCTTGCCAGCCACTCCATGGCCGCGCCGGGGCTGTTCACCAGCGTACAGTTCTTCGACCCGGCTAACCCAATGACTATCGTTTGGGTGTTTGGTGTCATGGCGCTGGCGGTGGTGCTCTCCTTTGTGCTGACGCTGATTCTTGGTTTTGAAGATATTCCCGTCGAAGAGGCTGCCGTCGAGGCGCGTAAACGCCAGGCCGCTAAGCCTGCCGCAACTGTAACGGCACGAATTTCATAAATTTTTAGCGAGGTAACGCATGTCGACATTTCCGCAAGGGTTTCTCTGGGGCGGCGCCATTGCCGCCAACCAGGCCGAAGGGGCTTATCTTGAGGGCGGCAAAGGGCTGACCACCGTGGATATGATTCCGCACGGCGCGAACCGCCTGCCGGTGAAGCTGGGGCAAGAGAAGCGCTTTACGCTGCGCGACGATGAGTTCTACCCGAGCCATCAGGCGATCGATTTTTATCATCGCTACAAAGAAGATATCGCGCTGATGGCGGAGATGGGTTTTACCGTTTTCCGCACCTCGATTGCCTGGAGCCGTCTCTACCCGAACGGTGACGAACTGACGCCAAACGAAGCGGGCATCGCCTTCTACCGCGACCTGTTCCGCGAGTGCCAGAAGTACGGCATTGAGCCGCTGGTGACGCTGTGCCACTTCGACGTACCGATGCATCTGGTCACCGAATACGGTTCATGGCGCAACCGTAAAATGGTCGATTTCTTTGCCCGTTACGCCCGCACCTGCTTTGAGGCGTTCGATGGACTGGTGAAATACTGGCTGACCTTCAACGAAATCAACATCATGCTGCACAGCCCGTTCTCCGGCGCAGGGCTGGTGTTTGAAGACGGTGAAAACCAGGATCAGGTGAAGTACCAGGCCGCACACCACGAGCTGGTCGCCAGCGCGCTGGCAACCAAAATCGCCCATGAGGTGAACCCGCAGAACCAGGTCGGCTGCATGTTGGCGGGCGGTAACTTCTATCCTTACTCCTGCAAGCCAGAAGACGTGTGGGCGGCGCTGGAGAAAGACCGCGAGAACCTGTTCTTTATCGACGTGCAGGCGCGCGGCAGCTATCCGGCCTACTCGGCGCGGGTGTTCCGCGAGAAAGGCGTGACGATCGCTAAAGAAGCGGGCGACGATGAAATCCTCAAGCACACCGTCGACTTTGTCTCGTTCAGCTACTACGCTTCGCGCTGCGCATCGGCGGAGATGAACGCCAACAACACCAACGCGGCAAACATTGTGAAGTCGCTGAAAAATCCGTACATCAAGGCCAGCGAATGGGGCTGGGGCATCGACCCGCTCGGCCTGCGCATCACCATGAACATGATGTACGACCGTTATCAGAAGCCGTTGTTTCTGGTGGAAAACGGCCTCGGCGCGAAAGACGTGGTCAACGCGGACGGGCAGATTGATGATGATTACCGCATCAGCTATCTGCGCGAGCATATTCGGGCGATGGGTGAAGCCATTGAAGACGGGATTCCGGTTATCGGCTACACCACCTGGGGCTGTATCGATCTCGTGGCAGCGTCGACCGGCGAGATGAGCAAGCGCTACGGATTTGTCTACGTTGACCGCGATGATGAGGGCAACGGCACGCTGGCGCGTACGCGTAAGAAGTCGTTCTGGTGGTATAAGAAAGTGATTGCCAGCAACGGGGAAGATTTGGCGTAAAAGTCACTCCCTGGCTCAATGCATGAGATTGCACCACCTCCTATTTTTATGGGAGGTGTGGCATCATAGCGTGCAGAACACATTGAATTCAGGGGTAATGAGTGTGAAACCGGTAACGCTGTACGATGTTGCAGACCATGCGGGGGTCTCTTATCAGACCGTCTCTCGCGTCGTGAATCAGGCTCGCCACGTTTCCGCCAAAACCCGTGAAAAAGTCGAAGCCGCAATGGCTGAGCTGAATTACATCCCCAACCGCGTTGCGCAGCAATTGGCGGGGAAACAGACGCCGCTCATCGGCGTTGCAACCACTAACCTCGCGCTGCATGCACCGTCTCAGATTGTCGCGGCGATTAAATCCCGCGCCGACAGTTCGGGTGCCAGCGTGGTCATCGCCATGGTGGAACGTAACGGCGTGGAAGCCTGTAAAGCGGCAGTACATAATCTGCTGACGCAGCGGGTAACCGGTTTGATCGTTAACTATCCGCTCGATGAAAATGACGCTATTGAGGTTGCAGCAAGCTGTGGCAACGTGCCGGTACTTTTTCTTGATGTTTCTGATACCTCTCCCATTAACAGCGTGATTTTCTCTCACGATGATGGCGCACGTTTGGGGGTTGAGCATCTGGTGGAGCATGGGCATAAACGCATTGCGCTACTAGCCGGGCCAAACTCATCAATCTCCGCGCGGCTGAGACTCGCGGGTTGGCATAAATATCTGACGCAATACCACCTGCAGCCGGTTGCCGAAACGGAAGGTGACTGGAGTGCGATGTCCGGTTTTCAGCAAACCTTGCAGATGCTTAATAACGGCACCATTCCAACCGCTATGCTGGTCGCGAACGATCAGATGGCGCTCGGCGCGATGCGGGCCATCAGCGAGTTCGGTCTGCGCGTAGCGAGCGACATCTCCATTATTGGCTATGATGATACCGAGGATAGCGCCTGCTATATTCCGCCGCTAACCACCATCAGACAGGATTTCTCGCTGCTTGGAAAAACGAGCGTAGACAAGCTGCTACAGCTATCTGCCGACGAACCCGCCGCGAACAATCAGCTACTGCCGGTATCACTGATTCAACGCAAGACCGTTTGTCCTCCCACTACCCATGCGGCTTCCCCTGAAGCATTGGCCAATTCACTCATCCAGCTAGCACGGCAGATCTCTCAGCTCTCCCCCAAAATGTGAGCGAGTGAAATTGTGTGAGTTAGCTCACTCATTGCTCATCTCATCCTTTACAGAAAGAACGCTACGCCCCTATTTTAACAAAAATTGTGAGCGGATAACAATTTCGATAAGGATACAGATATGTCCCTGAACACCGATTCACTCGCCGCCGTACTACACCGTCGCGACTGGGAAAACCCTGGCGTAACGCAGCTCAACCGTCTGGAAGCGCATCCTCCTTTTTACAGCTGGCGAAATGCCGATGATGCTCACGCCGGACGAGACTCTTCACAAAAACGCAGCCTGAATGGGCAATGGAAATTTAGCTGGTTTGCCTCTCCTGAAGCGGTTCCGGAAAGCTGGCTGGCGAGCGATCTGCCTCAGGCGGATACCATCAACGTCCCATCTAACTGGCAGATGGACGGCTATGATGCGCCGATTTACACCAACGTGGCGTATCCTATTCCGGTTAATCCGCCGTTTGTGCCAGCAGAGAACCCCACAGGCTGTTACTCGCTCACATTTTGTATTGACGATGCCTGGCTTCAGCAAGGCCAAACGAGGGTCATCTTTGACGGCGTGAACTCGGCGTTCCATCTGTGGTGTAACGGACGCTGGGTGGGCTACGGGCAGGACAGCCGTCTACCGTCTGAATTCGACCTCAGCGATTATCTGCGTAGCGGTGAAAACCGTCTGGCGGTACTGGTGCTGCGCTGGAGCGATGGCAGCTATCTGGAAGACCAGGACATGTGGCGGATGAGTGGGATTTTCCGCGATGTATCAATACTCCATAAGCCCGCCACCCAAATCAGCGACCTGCAAATTAACACCCGTTTTAACGACGACTTTAGCCGTGCCGTTCTGGAAACGCAGGTCCGGGTCGCGGGTGAGCTGCACGATAATTTACGCGTGACGGTGCAGCTGTGGGATAACGAAACGTTAATTGGTGAAAATACCGCCGCGTTGGGCAGTGACATTATTGACGAGCGCGGAGCTTATCAGGACCGGGTAACCCTGCGCCTGAACGTCAAAGAACCGGCGCTGTGGAGCGCGGAAACGCCAAATCTGTATCGTGCCGTGGCGCAATTACACACCGTCGACGGCACGCTGATAGAAGCTGAGGCCAGCGATGTCGGCTTCCGTCAGGTCAGCATTGAAAATGGTCTGCTGCTGTTGAACGGCAAACCGCTGCTGATTCGCGGCACCAACCGCCATGAGCATCACCCGGTCAACGGTCAGGTGATGGACGAGGCAACGATGGTGCAGGATATCGTGCTGATGAAGCAAAATAACTTTAACGCTGTGCGCTGCTCTCACTATCCGAACCATCCGCTGTGGTACACATTGTGCGATCGCTACGGCCTGTACGTGGTGGATGAAGCCAATATTGAGACGCACGGAATGGTGCCGATGAATCGCCTGACCGACGATCCGGCATGGTTACCGGCCATGAGCCAGCGCGTGACGCGCATGGTGCAGCGCGATCGCAACCATCCAAGCATCATTATCTGGTCGCTGGGCAATGAGTCCGGTCATGGTACCAACCACGATGCCCTGTACCGCTGGCTGAAGTCAGAAGACCCTTCCCGCCCGGTGCAGTATGAAGGCGGCGGCGCAGACTCTGCTGCCACCGACATCATCTGCCCGATGTACGCCCGTGTTGATCAGGATCAACCCTTCCCCGCAGTGCCAAAATGGTCAATCAAAAAATGGCTGTCATTACCCGGAGAGCAACGTCCGCTGATCCTCTGCGAATATGCCCACGCCATGGGGAACAGCTTCGGCGGTTTTGCCAAATACTGGCAGGCGTTCCGTCAATATCCGCGCCTGCAGGGCGGCTTTGTCTGGGACTGGGTGGATCAATCGTTGATCAAATACGATGAGAACGGTAACGCCTGGTCAGCATACGGCGGCGATTTTGGTGATACGCCAAACGATCGGCAGTTCTGCATGAACGGGCTAGTGTTCGCCGATCGTACGCCACACCCGGCGCTATATGAAGCCAAACACGAGCAGCAGTTTTTCCAGTTTGCTCTGTTGCCGGGAGACAAATGTCAGATTGAAGTTGTCAGCGAATACCTGTTCCGCCACAGCGATAACGAAGTGCTGCACTGGTCGCTGGCGCTGGACGGCAAACCGTTGGCTTCAGGCGTGACGACGCTGGATATTCCACCGCAGGGTCGGCAGGTCATTACCTTACCAGAACGTCCGCAACAGGCACATGAGGGTGAACTGTGGCTGACGGTTCGCGTCGAACAACCGCAGGCAACCGCGTGGTCAGAGGCAGGGCATATTTGCGCATGGCAGCAGTGGAAAGTGGGCGAGAAGCTCGGCACGCCGCTGCCAAAATCCGCCAGCCGCACGCCTGAGCTCACCGCCAGCGAGGGCGAATACCGTATCACCGTCGGCAATAAATGCTGGGTGTTCAGCCGCCATGCTGGCCTGCTCACGCAGTATTCTATTGGCGAAGAAGCGCAGCTGTTGACCCCGCTCATCGATCAATTTACCCGCGCGCCGTTGGACAACGATATCGGCGTGAGCGAGTCAACCCGCATTGATCCTAATGCCTGGGTAGAACGCTGGAAAGCTGCCGGTCACTATCAGCTTGAGGCTACCTTACTGCAATGTGAGGCGGACGCACTGGCAAGCGCGGTGCTGATAACCACCGCGCACGCGTGGCAGTACCGCGGAGAGACGCTGTTTGTCAGCCGCAAAACGTACCGCATTGACGGCCAGGGCGAGATGCACATCAGCGTGGACGTTGAGGTTGCCAGTGGGACCCCGCATCCGGCACGCATCGGCCTGAGCTGTCAGCTTGCGCAAGTGGCGGATCGGGTCAACTGGTTGGGATTAGGCCCACATGAAAACTACCCAGACCGGCTTTCTTCTGCCTGCGTCGATCGTTGGGATCTGCCGCTGGATGCCATGTACACCCCTTATGTTTTCCCAAGCGAAAACGGCCTGCGCTGCCACACTCGCGAACTGAGCTATGGCCCGCACTGCTGGCGCGGTGATTTCCAGTTCAACATTAGCCGCTACGGTCAGAAGCAGCTAATGGAGACCAGTCACCGCCATCTGCTACAACCTGAAGCGGGAACCTGGCTCAATATTGATGGCTTCCATATGGGCGTGGGCGGAGACGACTCCTGGAGCCCTTCTGTTTCTCCGGAATACCAACTGAGCGCCGGATGCTACCACTACCAGTTGGTCTGGGGTTAAACATAATTATCTGGCAGGTTAACGCCTGCCAGCTTTCTTCGAAAGGAAGTCCATCATGTATTATTTAAAAAATACTAATTTCTGGATGTTTGGCTTTTTCTTCTTCTTTTATTTTTTCATTATGGGTGCCTATTTCCCTTTCTTCCCGATCTGGTTACACGATATAAACCATATCAGCAAAGGGGATACCGGTATTATCTTCGCCTGTATTTCACTGTTCTCACTGCTATTCCAGCCTATTTTCGGTTTACTTTCCGATAAGCTCGGCCTGCGTAAACATCTGCTATGGGTGATTACCGGAATGCTGGTGATGTTTGCCCCATTCTTTATTTACGTCTTCGGTCCATTATTACAGGCTAATATTCTGCTGGGTTCGATTGTCGGCGGGATTTACCTTGGCTTTATTTACAATGCCGGTGCCCCTGCGATTGAAGCCTATATTGAAAAGGCAAGTCGCCGAAGCAACTTCGAATTTGGCCGCGCGCGGATGTTCGGCTGCGTGGGCTGGGCGCTGTGCGCCTCGATTGCCGGAATTATGTTTAACATCAATAACCAGTTTGTCTTCTGGCTGGGCTCCGGCTGCGCAGTCATTCTGGCGCTACTGCTGTTCTTTTCAAAAACGGAGGTTCCTTCTTCCGCACAGGTTGCAGACGCGGTAGGCGCCAACCACTCGGCCTTCAGCCTTAAGCTGGCTCTGGAACTGTTCAAGCAGCCGAAGCTCTGGTTCCTTTCACTGTACGTAGTCGGCGTCTCCTGTACCTATGACGTATTTGACCAACAGTTTGCCAACTTCTTCACCTCGTTCTTTGCCACCGGTGAACAGGGTACCCGCGTATTTGGTTACGTCACCACCATGGGGGAATTGCTCAACGCCTGCATCATGTTCTTTGCGCCGCTGATTGTGAATCGCATCGGCGGTAAAAACGCCCTGCTGCTGGCGGGGACGATTATGTCGGTGCGGATTATCGGCTCCTCATTCGCCACCTCTGCGCTGGAAGTCGTTATCCTCAAAACGCTGCATATGTTTGAAATACCGTTCCTGATAGTCGGCTGCTTTAAATACATCACCAGCCAGTTTGAGGTGCGTTTCTCCGCAACGATTTATCTGGTGTGCTTCTGTTTCTTCAAACAGCTGGCAATGATTTTTATGTCCGTACTGGCGGGCAACATGTACGAGAGCATTGGTTTCCAGGGGGCTTATCTGGTTCTGGGGATGATTGCGCTGAGCTTCACAGCCATCTCGGTATTTACCCTTAGCGGGGCAAAGCCGTTCTCCCATTATCTCGCAAAAAATAGCCAATAAAATCAGGATGAAATAACGCTAATGAACATTCCGATGAGAGAGAGAATAAAATCAGGCATGCTATTCACGGATATGTGTGAAGGGTTACCCGAAGAGAGACTGCGAGGCAAAGAATTAATGTATGACTTTAATAACACTCGCCCGTCCGAAGAAAAAAAGAGAATTGAGCTCATTTATAAAATGTTCGGTAAAGTGGGAAAAAATCCGTGGATTGAGCCACCCATTCGCTTCGCCTACGGCAGTAATATTTTTATCGGTGACTGTTTTTATGCCAATTTCAACTTCACCATTGTTGACGATCACACGGTGACGATTGGTGATAATGTCCTGATCGCCCCTAACGTTACGATTTCGGTAACCGGACACCCAGCCCACCATGAATTGAGGGAAAAAGGCGAGATGTTTTCTTTCCCGGTGACGATAGAAAACAATGTGTGGATCGGCAGCAACGTGGTTATCAATCCGGGAGTCACAATTGGAGAAAACAGCGTTATCGGTGCAGGCAGCGTTGTCACGAAAGATATTCCCGCAAATGTCGTTGCGGCGGGCGTACCATGCAAAGTTATCAGAGAAATAACCGACCGGGATAAAGCGTATTACTATAAAGATTTTAAAGCCGAAGCGGCAGGTTAATTACGTCTACGCCTAAGCTACCTATAGGTATAAATCATCTCTTACACGGCCTCTTGAGACGGCGTTCGCTCAAGAGGCCTTTTTTCTAGCGAAGATAAGCTACTCTTCATCCTCAACCGCTAACGGTTCAAACCCGCCATTCCCCTGCCACCCTTCAAGACGCTGATAAACCACCTCAACCGCGTCTTTAATCGCCTGGGTCATTGGGTAATAAAAACCCACGATATCCGGCTGAATGCCGAGGAAAATCACCTCACCCACGTCTTCTTTCAGCTGATCGACCAGGTAGTTCAGCGGCATATTGTGGGTGGTCATCATAAACATCTCAGCGATATCGTCCGGGTCGATAATGCGAATCTCACCGGGGTTCAGCCCCATATCGGTGGCATCAACAATCAGCAGACGATCCGGGTTCAACTCGCGGATCGCCACAATATCGTTTTCCGGTGCGCTACCACCGTCAATCACGACCCACGCCCCTTTCGGCTGGGCTGCACACATTTCGGCAAGTAGAGGGCCAGCGCCATCGTCGCCCATCATGCTGTTGCCGACACAGAGTAAAACGTCAGTCATGGTCATTCCTCAATCGTAAAATCAGTCGCGCAGGCGGCGCACCATCAGATAGATGGCGCTCTCCTGATGAATGGCGTGCAGCATATTGAGCATCGCTTGGCTCCACTCTTTTTGCTGCGGCGTTTGTGACGCCCGCGCTTTATCAAACGCGTTCGCCAGCATCGACACATGGTTGCTGTCGATGACAATCTCGCCGTACTTCGGCACGCCTTCCATTTTGCGCCGCGCAGTACTGTCCGCTTCCAGCGTAGCAATCCACGCCAGATACGCATCCCACGGACAGGTCAGCGCGGCTTCGAGACAGTCGATGACCCCAAGGTGGTGGCCAATCGCCAGGCTGTAATAGACAACCTGCTGCGCCTCGGAAGGCGTGGCATCGTTCTCATCAATAAATTTACGGCTCAGTTGACTGAACACCACCTGTTCGCTCATCGAATACGTGCCTCTTCTACTACGTGGTTAAGCTGCGTGACGATTTCCGTCAGACGCGGATCGTTTTCTGTGGCCAGCCACTGCTGAACCTGGGTGTCCCCCTGGCCCAAGTGCAGCATATAGTCGTCGGCAATCTGGCGACCATAGCGGTAGCCCGCCAGGCGGCGCGCGGCGCGGTCAACCTGCACGCGCAGCGGCTGGACCATATCCGGATGCAGAATTTCAGCCGGCTGCGCGTCCAGTTCACTTGGCGCACGAGCGTGGATTTTCTGCTCCAGCAGGCCCAGCGCCATGGCGAAGCCGTACAGCGTTGCCGCAGGCGTTGGCGGGCAGCCCGGAATGTAAACGTCTACCGGCACGATTTTGTCGGTGCCGCCCCAGACGCAGTACAGGTCGTGGAAGATCCCACCGCTGTTGCCGCAAGCGCCGTAGGAGATACAGATTTTCGGGTCTGGCGCGGACTGCCAGGCGCGCAGCGCCGGAGAACGCATGGCGCGGGTCACCGCGCCGGTAAACAGCAGAATGTCGGCATGACGCGGTGACGGCACCACTTTAATGCCGAAACGTTCGGCGTCGAACAACGGTGAAAGCGTGGCAAAGATTTCGATTTCACAGCCGTTACAGCCGCCGCAGTCCACGCGGTATACGTAGGCGGAACGCTTGATGTTTTTCAGCAGCGACGCCTTCATGCTGGCGATAGACTCTTCTACCGTCATCGGCACCGGCATGCCGTTGTCGTCGCGTGGCCCTATTAAGTTGCTCATCAGATGGCCTCTTTCATGTGGCGAGTCAGGTCAATACGGTCGGAAGGCACCAAACATTTCTGACGCTTACATTCCGGGCAGGTCTCAAAGCTTTCGCGGTGGTTTTCCGCGCGGCTGTCGCCGTTGTGCTTGAGCAGCGCAATGGCGTAATCAATCTCTTTTTGCACCGCAAATGGACGGTTGCAGACGCGGCAGTTGCAGATATCAAAACGGGACTGCTGCAAGAAATCCTCTTTCTTCCACACCGCCAGTTCGTACTCCTGCGATAGCTTAATCGCCGCCGTCGGGCACACTTCTTCGCAGCGGCCGCAAAAGATGCAGCGGCCGAGGTTGAACTGCCACGCCAGCTGGTTGCTGACGCGGTCGGTTTCCACTGTCAGAGCGTTCGACGGGCACGCGTTCACGCACGCCGCGCAGCCGATGCACTGCTGCGGATTGTGTTCCGGTTTGCCGCGGAAGTTTTTATCAACCGGCATCGGTTCCAGCGGATAGGACGATGTCGTAGTGCCGGTTTTGATGACTTTTTTGATAAAGGTAAACATGACGATTCCTTATTTCAGCGGCGAGTTCTTACGTTCGATGCTGTAGCGCTCAAGTTCTTTGTACGGCACGACCTTGCTCTTCTTCTTACGCACATCGACCACGGTCATACGGTCGGTACAGGAGTAGCAAGGGTCGAGGCTACCGATAATCAGCGGCGCATCGGAAACGGTGTTGCCGCGCAGCATATAGCGCAGGGTTGGCCAGTTGGCGTAGGTCGCCGCACGGCAGCGCCAGCGGTACAGCTTCTGGTTGTCGCCGGTCATGCTCCAGTGGATATCGTCACCGCGAGGCGCTTCCGAGAAGCCCAGCGCGAAGCGGTTTGGAATGTAGGTGAACCCTTCCACCGCAAGCGGGCCGCCAGGCAGGTTATCGAGGCCGTAATCAATCATATTCAGCGCGGTGAACACCTCGTTGATACGCACTTTCAGGCGGGAGATAACGTCGCAGCCCTGCTCGCTATGCACTTCCATCGGCAGCAGACCGTAGCCCACGAACGGGTGATCGGCGCGGGTGTCACGGGCGTGACCGCTGGCGCGAACCATCGGGCCGACGTTACTGAAGTCACGGGCGATTTCCGGATCCAGGCGGCCGATACCGACGGTGCGCTGTTCCATGTTCGGGGTGCTCAGCAGAATATCCACCAGGTCCTGCACGTCACGGCGCATCTGCTGCGCCAGTTGACGGGTCTGGATCATGTCGTCTTTCAGGAAGTCACGACGGATACCGCCAATCAGGTTCAGGCCGTAGGTTTTACGCGCGCCGGTCAGGATTTCCGCCATTTTCATGGAGGCTTCACGAACGCGGAAGAACTGCATAAAGCCGGAGTCGAAGCCGGTGAAGTGGCACGCCAGGCCGAGGTTCAGCAGGTGCGAGTGCAGACGCTCAACTTCCAACAGAATCGCACGAATCATCTGCGCACGTTCCGGTACCACGATGCCCATCGCGTTCTCGACGGAGGTGGTATACGCGGTGCTGTGGGCAAAGCCGCAGATGCCGCACACGCGGTCAGACAAGAACGTCACTTCGTTGTAACCCATGCGGGTTTCCGCCAGTTTTTCCATGCCGCGGTGGACATAGAACAGACGGTAGTCGGCGTCGATGATGTTCTCGCCGTCAACGAACAGGCGGAAGTGACCCGGTTCATCGGAAGTAACGTGCAGCGGGCCAATTGGCACCACGTTGTTTTTCTTGGTACCCAGCTCGTTGATGAACTCGTAGGTTTCGGCATCGGTGGTCGGTGCCGGGCGCTGACGGTAGTCCATACTGTCTTTACGCAACGGGTACAGCTCGTCCGGCCAATCATCCGGCAGCACCAGACGACGTTCGTCGGGCAGGCCCACCGGGCGCAGGCCGTACATGTCACGCACTTCGCGCTCGCCCCAGACCGCCGCCGGAACGCGCGGCGTTACGGACGGGTATTCGAGGGTGTTAGGGTCAACTTCGACGCGCACGGTAATCCAGCACTTGGTGCCTTTTTCCATCGACAGCACGTAGTAGACCGCATAGTGTCCGTTCAGTTTACGTTCATCGTTGCCGAACAGTACCGACAGCCAGCCGCCCTGCTGGTAGTAAAGAAACTCGACGACTTCCGGCAGGTAGTTCACCTTCACGGTAATCGTTAACTGGTCTTTGGTCTGCCAGGCTTCGTCCAGCACCACGCCCGGGAAGGCCTGGTGCAGCGCAGCGAGGTAGTGTTGACCCACTTTTTCTTCAGACATGCTCAAAACTCTCTTATCACGCCACCAGCAAGGAGACGAAGGCTAAAAAGGCTAAACCGAACCCGGTCCAGGTGATACGACCGGTAATATCCAGACGCAGACGCGCCATGCTGTTTTCGAACAGGGCGATAATCAGCACGCCGACCACCAGCTTGACGACAGCGGCAATCACAGCAATCACCAGACCACCAACGCTAAAGCTGGTCATCTGTCCCCACGGAATGAAGACGCCAACAAACATCTGCAGCACCACCAGCTGTTTGAGGCTGATGCCCCACTTCAGCACGCCGAAGCCGCTGCCGCTGTACTCGGACAGCGGGCCTTCCTGCAACTCTTGCTCTGCTTCCGCTAAGTCAAACGGCAGTTTGCCCATTTCGATAAAGGTGGCGAAAGCGCAGGCGCAGAAAGCCAGCGCCAGCGGAATGCTGCGGCTGACCGGCCAGTGGTAAATCGTATCGGTGATGTTGCTAATGTGAGTCGAACCGGCAACCAGCGCCGCCACCCACAGACCCAGCAGCAGAATCGGCTCCACCAGCACGCCGAGCATCGCTTCACGGCTCGCGCCGATAGCGGTGAACGGGCTACCGGTGTCGAGACCGGCAATGGCGAAGAAGAAACGCGCGACGGCAAACAGATAGATCAGGGTGATCAGATCACCCAAACCCGGCAGCGGAGACGCGACGGTCACCACCGGCAGAGCGGTGGCAATCGTCAGCATCACGCCGACCATCACAAACGGCGTCAGGCGGAACACCCAGCCGGAAGCGTCCGGGCCAATGCTCTGACGGCCCAGCAGTTTGATGATGTCGCGATACTCCTGCATCACGCCCGGCCCGCGACGGTTATGCAACCGTGCGCGCAGCACGCGGGTGATACCGGAAAGCAGCGGCGCAACGGCGAACAGTACCAGCGCCTGCAGTACAGCAAATAGGAACGTCATGTTCAGGCTCCTCGAGAGATGACAATCACGACCAGCACCGCCAGTTCAACCAGCGCCAGACGTTGCAGCAGCAGCGGCGCCGCCGCGTTCTGCCAGCCCGGAACCAGAGAGACCGGGTTGAGCCATTTGCGCAGTTTCAGCACTGGAGCAAAGGCCTGTTTCACCGGCATCGCAAAACCGTGCGCGGTGATCACCATGGATTGTTCGTGGTCGTAACCACAGACCCACGCCGCGCCGCGAGAACGGCTTGGCAGGCGGTTGCCTTTGAGCAGCGCCAGAATGATGAACGGCAGCAGCGGGCAGGCAATCAGCAGCAGGGTAATCATCGGCTGGGAGACCACGGTGTGCGCGGTGGCCATCGGCAGCGGCACGGCGGCGCTCAGCATTGGCAGCAGCCACGGCGCGGCAACGCCGCCGACGATACACAGCAGCGCCATCACAACGGTGCTAATGGCCATCAGCAGCGGCGCGCAGCAGGCGTTTTCCGCCTCTTTAGTGCGCGGTGCGCCGAGGAAGGTCACGCCGTAGACTTTCGCCATACACATCACCGCCAGCGCGCCGGTAATCGCCAGGCCAACGGCCAGCAACGGCCCCAGCAGACGACCAATAAACGCCCCGCTGGTGCTCAGCTTGAAGAAGGACTGGTAAATAACCCACTCACCGGCAAAGCCGTTCAGCGGCGGCAGCGCGGCCATTGCCATCAGGCCGACTAACATCGCCAGCGAAATCATCGGCATACGTTTGCCGATACCGCCAAGCTTCTCGATGTCGCGGTGACCGGTGCGGAACCAGACGGAGCCCGCGCCGAGGAACAGCGTGGTTTTGAACAGGCTATGGTTGAGCAGATGGTACAGACCGCCGGTCAAACCCAGCGCCACCATTACCGGTTCCTGCAGCGCCAGACCGGTCACGCCCACGCCTAAACCGAGCAGGATAATGCCGATGTTTTCCAGCGTGTGGTACGCCAGCAGACGCTGAATATTGTGTTCCATCAGCGCGTACAGACCGCCGACAAACGCGGTGATCATGCCCAGCACCAGCAGCGCAATGCCCCACCACAGCGGTTGAACGTTGCCCAACAGCGATACGGTGAGAATGCCGAGCAGACCCACTTTCATCACCACGGTAGAGAACAGCGCGGCGGCCGGTGCGCTCGCGTTAGCGTACGCCTGCGGCACCCAGCCGTGCAGCGGGATGATCCCTGCCAGCAGGCCAAAGCCAATCACGCAAAGTACCCAGATGTCAGAACCGATTGGCAGCATCTGCGCACGTTCGTTCAGCAGCACCAGATCCAGCGTACCGTAGCGCTGCCACAGCAGCAGGCAGGCAATCGCCAGCAGAATGGTACCCAGACGGCCCAGCGCAAACCACAGCTTGCCCGAGGAAGCACAGCCGGTGAGGAACGCGCCGCACAGCGCCATGATTTCCGCCATCACCACCAGCGAACCGAAGCTGCTCGCCACAATCGCGCAGACGGCAGCCGCCAGCAGGATGTTGATCAGCAGACCGTTGCTTTTCACGTTCGGGTGACGGTGCCAGTCAATGTTGTAGAGGCTGACAAACAGGCCGCACAGGCCGAGCGCAATCAACCATACCGCGTTCAGCGGCGACACCAGCACGCTGTAGTGAACCAGCGACAGGCTACCTATCACCGGGAAACCGTGAACCAGTACCTGAACGCCCGCCAGGCCCGCGCACAGGCTGCCCAGCGCGCCGCCGACACCGGCGACAAAACCGCTCAGAGATTTATTAAACGACAGCACAAAGGACAGCACGGCGGCAGCGGCAAACCAGGCCACTGCGCTATTAATCAACGTCATGACGCTCATTTCGCCTCTCCTTGTTGCGCCTGGAACAGCGTCAAATCGCCTAAATCGGTGTGGAAGGTCAGTTCGCGTTTGCGTTTGCTGACGCGGGCGATGTCCATATTGTTCACCAGATGCAGCGCTTTGGTCGGACAGGTACGCACGCAGGCCGGGCCCTCTTCATCGAAGTGGCACAGGTCGCATTTGACCGCGATAGCGCGAACGCCAGGCACCCAGTCCAGCAGCGTACTGACGCGAGCCGGAGCCGGTGGCGCAGGCAGCGCTTTCGGTGAGTTGGCGTTTGCTGGAATATCCAGCGGGCGACTACCGGAAAATTCAATCGCCCCAAACGGGCAGGCAATGCCGCACAGTTTGCAGCTGACGCACAGGCTTTCGTTCAGCTGTACGGCGCCATCGACGCGGGTAATCGCATTGACCGGGCATACCCCGGCGCACGGCGCGTCTTCACAGTGGTGACACATCTGTGGCGCGGATTCTTTTTCATTAAGCATTACTCTGAGCCGCGGCATAGATTGCAGGCCGTGGTGGCGATGCGTTTCCGCACAGGCCGCTTCACAGGTACGGCAACCGATACAAACGGTAGAGTCAGCAATTACAAAACGATTCACCAGGTCTTCCTCAGGTGACAGTCATTTTTGACGAAATCATGCAGAGCAAGTGTCATTTCGACACCCGTCGACACACCGATAATCAAGCGTGAGAAGCCCGTTGAGACTCTGGTGCCAGCTGGCTGAAACTGACCGGGCTGTCGCTTTCAAGCGCCGCATACAGGGTGTCGTATACCGGCGAAATTTTTTCCAGGTAGTGTTCCAGCACCTGCTCGCGGTCACGGATATTGACGGTGCCGTCAATAAAGCCGTTCATGCTCATCTCGGCGCTGCCCACACACTGTTTATTCAGGCCGTCGCGGGTTTCAACAACGTACTCAACGGTGTGGCTGTTAAAGCCGCTGGCAAGGCTGACAGAAACCACGAAATGTTCGAACAGCACGAAGCTCAGCTCTTTCTCTGGCGCGCAGTTCATGCCGTGATGCAGACGCGCTTTGGACAACGTAATCCCCTGAACCAGAGAGTTGCAGTAGACACGCCATTGATCCTGATGGCGGCGGTGACGATCGGCGATATAGTCGGCCTTCTCGCTAATTTCCCAAATAGTCATGTCGGTTACCCGGTTAATAGAAACAAGCCTCCTAAGCACTTTTCATGCCATGTTTTTAATTAATTGATTTAATTGATATTTAATGAAATGACACTGCCACAGTGACATGTCATTTCGTCAGTACGACATCGTCATCGACAGTCTTTAATGACCTTTTTTCATCTCTGGCATCGTTATTGCATTATCACGGCGAGTTATGAAACAGGAGGCGTTATGCACGAAATCACGCTCTGCCAGCGAGCGCTGGAAATTGTCGAACAACAGGCGGTACAGAACGGCGCGAAGCGCGTCACCGGCGTCTGGATGAAGGTCGGCGCTTTTTCTTGTGTAGAGACGAGCGCAATGACCTTTTGTTTTGATCTGGTGTGCCGCGGCACGCTGGCTGAAGGCTGTACACTGCACGTCGAGGAACAGGAAGCGGAATGCTGGTGTGAATCCTGCCAGCAGTACGTTCAGCTCGTGTCAGTTCACGTGCGCCGTTGTCCGCAATGCCATAGCGACAACCTGCGCATCGTCGCCGACGACGGTTTACAGATTCAGCGAATTGAAATTGATCAGGAGTAAAGTATGTGTACCACCTGTGGTTGTGCCGATGGCAACCTCTATATAGAGGGCGATGAACGTAACCCGCACTCGCTGTTCCGCAGCGCGCCTTTCGCCCCGGCAGGCCGTCCGGCGCTGTCCATTACCGGCGTCAGAACCCGAGAGTTTGAACCACAGGCCGCCGACAACGGCGACCTGCACTACGGTCACGGCGAAGCGGGCACCCACGCGCCAGGCATGAGCCAGCGCCGGATGCTGGAAGTCGAAATCGACGTGCTGGATAAAAACAACCAGATTGCCGCCCGCAACCGCGCGCGCTTTGCCGCCCGCGAGCTGCTGGTGCTGAATCTGGTTTCCAGCCCCGGCTCCGGTAAAACCACCCTGCTCACCGAAACCCTGATGCGCCTGAAAGACCGCGTATCCTGCGCCGTTATCGAAGGCGACCAGCAGACGGTGAACGACGCCGCGCGCATTCGCGCCACCGGCACACCGGCGATTCAGGTCAACACCGGGAAAGGCTGTCACCTTGATGCGCAGATGATTGCCGATGCCGCCCCGCGCCTGCCGCTCGAGAGCAACGGAATTCTGTTTATCGAAAACGTTGGTAACCTGGTTTGCCCGGCGAGCTTTGATTTAGGCGAACGCCACAAAGTCGCCGTGCTGTCGGTCACTGAAGGTGAAGACAAACCACTCAAGTACCCGCATATGTTTGCCGCCGCGTCGGTCATGCTGCTCAACAAAGTTGACCTGCTGCCGTACCTCAATTTCGACGTTGAGAAATGCCTCGCCTGCGCGCGTGAAGTGAACCCGAATATTGAAATCATCCTGCTCTCCGCCACCAGCGGTGAAGGCATGGACACCTGGCTGAACTGGCTGGAGACGCAGCGATGTGCATAGGCATTCCTGGACAAATTTCTGCCATTGACGGCGTACAGGCGAAGGTAGACGTTTGCGGCATTAAGCGCGATGTCGACCTGACGCTGGTCGGCGCGGTGGACGAAAACGGTCAGTCGCGCATCGGCCAGTGGGTTCTGGTGCACGTGGGCTTTGCCATGAGCATCATCAACGAAGAAGAGGCGCGCGATACTCTCGCGGCGCTGGAAAATATGTTTGAAGTTGAGCCCGACGTTGGCGCGCTGCTCTTTGGCGAGGAACGATAATGCGTTTTGTTGATGAGTACCGTGCGCCCGAGCAGGTGATGCAGCTGATTGCCCACCTGAAAAACCGGGCGCAACATCTGGCCTATACCGCTGAGCGCCCACTGCGCATCATGGAAGTGTGCGGCGGCCATACGCACGCGATTTTCAAATTCGGTCTCGACCAGCTGCTGCCGGAGAACATCGAATTTATCCACGGGCCAGGCTGCCCGGTGTGCGTACTGCCGATGGGACGCATCGACACCTGTATTGAAATCGCCAGCCATCAAGAGGTGATTTTCTGCACCTTCGGCGATGCCATGCGCGTACCGGGGAAAAACGGCTCGCTGATGCAGGCAAAATCGCGCGGCGCGGATATCCGTATCGTCTATTCACCGATGGACGCCCTTAAGCTGGCGCAGCAGAACCCGGATCGCAAAGTGGTGTTCTTTGGCTTAGGCTTTGAAACCACCATGCCGACCACCGCCATCACCTTGCAACAGGCGAAGGCGCAGAAGGTCAGCAACTTCTTCTTTTTCTGCCAGCATATTACCCTTATTCCTACCCTGCGCAGTCTGCTCGACCAGCCGGACAACGGTATCGATGCGTTTCTTGCGCCGGGCCACGTCAGCATGGTCATCGGCACGCACGCCTATGGCTTTATCGCCAGCGATTACCAGCGTCCGCTGGTGGTGGCGGGCTTTGAGCCGGTCGACCTGTTGCAAGGCGTGAACATGCTGGTGGAGCAAAAAATTGCCGCAGCGCCTTGTGTCGAAAACCAGTACCGTCGCGTGGTGCCGGATGACGGCAACAAGCTTGCGCAGAACGCCATTGCTGAGGTGTTTGCGGTCAAAGGCGACAGCGAATGGCGCGGCCTTGGGTTAATTAACGACTCCGGCGTGCAGCTGACGCCGGACTATCAATGTTTTGATGCAGAAGCGCACTTCCAACCGCAGCCGCAGCGCGTCTGCGATGACCCGCGCGCCCGCTGCGGCGACGTGCTGACCGGCCGTTGCAAACCGCATCAGTGCCCGCTGTTTGGCGCCACCTGCAATCCGCAGAGCGCATTCGGCGCGCTGATGGTGTCGTCCGAGGGCGCGTGCGCCGCCTGGTATCAATATCGTAGTCAGGAGGCAGAAGCATGAAGAGTATTCAGTTAGCGCACGGGAGCGGCGGTCTGGCGATGCAGCAGCTTATCGACGGCCTGTTTATGAAAGCCTTCGCCAACCCCTGGCTGGCGGAGCAGGAAGATCAGGCGCGCCTGTCGCTGGCTTCGCTGACCGCCCACGGCGACCGTCTGGCTTTCTCCACCGACAGCTACGTGATTGACCCGCTGTTCTTCCCCGGCGGCAATATCGGCAAGCTGGCGATTTGCGGCACCGCCAACGACGTGGCGGTCAGCGGCGCGGTGCCGCGTTATCTCTCCTGCGGCTTTATCATTGAAGAAGGGCTGCCGATGGAGACGCTGGAGGCGGTGGTCAACAGCATGGCGGAAACGGCCAAAGCGGCGGATATCGCCATCGTCACCGGCGACACCAAAGTGGTGGGTCGCGGCGCGGCGGACAAACTGTTTATCAACACTGCCGGGATGGGCGCTATCCCGTCCGATATCCACTGGGGCGCGGCCACGCTTACGCCGGGTGACCTGCTGATTGTCAGCGGGACGCTGGGCGATCACGGCGCGACCATCCTCAACCTGCGCGAACAGTTAGGCCTTGATGGCGAACTGCAAAGCGACTGCGCGGTGCTCACCCCGCTTATCCAAAGCCTGCGCCCGATTGCTGGCGTGAAGGCGCTGCGCGACGCCACCCGCGGCGGCGTGAACGCGGTAGCCCATGAATTTGCCGCCACCAGCGGACACGGCGTTGAGATTCATGAACAGAATATTCCGCTGAAAGATACCGTGCGCGGTGTATGTGAATTATTGGGTCTTGACGCCCTTAACTTCGCAAATGAGGGTAAACTGATGATTGGCGTCACCCGCGAAGCAGCCGAAGAGGTGCTCGCCGCACTGCGCGCCCATCCACTGGGCCGTGATGCCGCTATCATTGGCGAAATCACTGAACGTCGTGGGGTTCGCGTTGCCGGCCTGTATGGCGTTAAACGCACGCTGGATCTTCCTCACGCCGAACCGCTGCCACGAATCTGTTAACAGACCGCTCAAGGTCTGCAATTTATTATTATTATTAGTTATCGCACCGATCACGGTGCTTTTATGGGCAAGCTACATGTCGTATACACCGATGGGCGATCTCGGACAGCAAGGGCTGTTTGATATCACCCGGACTCTTCTCCAACAACCCGATCTGGCCACGCTCAGCGAAACGCTGGCGCAGCTTGCAAAACAATCTGCGCTGGCAGACAGCGCGGCGATAATCCTGCTGCAGCCGGGAAACCACCGCGCGGGATACCACGCGACGCGCGAAGCGGGTAACCCCATCGCCTATGAAGACGATAACGTGCTGGCGAATGGGCCGGTCAGACGCCTGCTTTCACGCCCGGATGCCCTGCATTGTAGCTACAGCGAGTTTCTCGAAGCCTGGCCGCAGCTGGCGCACAGCGGGCTCTACACGCCGTTTGGCCATTACTGCCTGCTGCCGCTGGCCGCTGAAGGGCGCATCTTCGGCGGCTGTGAATTTATCCGCCAGAATGACCAGCCATGGACGGAAAAAGAGTACCAGCGTCTGCACACCTTTACGCAGATTGTCGCCGTGGTGACCGAGCAGATCCAAAGCCGTGTCACCAACAATGTCGACTACGATCTCTTGTGCCGCGAGCGCGATAACTTCCGCATTCTGGTGGCTATCACCAACGCCGTGCTGTCGCGTCTCGACATGGACGATCTGGTCGGCGCGGTGGCCAAAGAGATCCACTACTACTTTGATATCGATGCCATCAGCGTGGTGCTGCGCGGTAACCGCAAAGGCAAGCTGAACATCTACTCGACGCACTATATTGACGTAAACGATCCGGTCCACGATCAGAGCGAAGTGAACGAGTCCGGCACGCTGACCGAGCGGGTGTTCAAGAGCAAAGAGATGCTCAAGCTTAACCTCGACGAGCAGGACAAGCTGGCCCCGTACGAACGCCAGCTGTTTGAAATGTGGGACGACAAAATTCAGACGCTGTGCCTGCTGCCGCTGATGTCTGGCGACAAGATGCTTGGCGTGTTGAAACTTGCCCAGTGTGACGAAAAAGTATTTAGTGCTGCCAACCTCAAGCTGCTCAAACAAATCGCCGAGCGGGTCTCCATTGCCGTCGATAACGCCCTCGCCTATCAGGAAATTCATCGTCTGAAAGAGCGCCTGGTCGACGAGAACCTCGCCCTGACCGAACAGCTCAACAACGTTGACGGTGAGTTTGGCGAAATCATTGGCCGCAGCGAAGCGATGTTCAACGTGCTCAAGCAGGTTGAGATGGTGGCGCCAAGCGACAGCACCGTGCTGATCCTCGGCGAAACCGGCACCGGTAAAGAATTGATTGCCCGCGCCATTCATAACCTGAGCGGCCGAAACACCCGTCGGATGGTGAAGATGAACTGCGCGGCAATGCCGGCCGGTCTGCTGGAAAGCGATCTCTTCGGCCACGAGCGCGGTGCGTTCACCGGTGCCAGCGCCCAGCGTATTGGCCGCTTTGAGTTGGCGGATAAAAGCTCCATGTTCCTCGATGAAGTGGGCGATATGCCGCTGGAGCTACAGCCGAAGCTGCTGCGCGTGTTGCAGGAGCAGGAATTCGAGCGCTTGGGCAGCAATAAGCTGATCCAGACCGACGTACGTCTGATCGCCGCCACCAACCGCGATCTCAAGCAGATGGTGCTGGATCGCGAATTCCGTAGCGATCTTTACTACCGCCTGAACGTTTTCCCGATCCACCTGCCGCCGCTGCGCGAGCGTCCGGAAGGTATTCCGCTGCTGGTGAAAGCCTTCACCTTTAAAATCGCCCGTCGTTTGGGGCGCAATATCGACAGCATTCCGGCGGAAACGCTGCGCACCTTGAGCCAGATGGAATGGCCGGGTAACGTGCGTGAGCTGGAGAACGTGATTGAGCGTGCGGTGCTGCTGACGCGCGGCAGCGTGTTGCAGCTTTCGATGCCGGAGCTGGCCTTTGCCAGCGAAGAAACACCGGAGCCAACGCCGCTCGCCGAAGCGCCGAAAGAGGGCGAAGACGAATATCAGCTGATCGTCCGGGTACTGAAAGAGACTAACGGCGTGGTCGCCGGGGCGAAAGGCGCAGCGCAGCGTCTGGGGCTTAAGCGCACCACATTGCTCTCAAGAATGAAACGTCTGGGCATTGATAAAGATTCGTTAATGTAAAAACTGTGGCTATACTGACCTCTGATTCGATAACGAGTGAATGGAGGCAGTATCGTATGGCAGTTTCAGCACGTAACCAATTAACGGGCACCATCAGCGCAGTCTCAACCGGCGCGGTCAACGACGAAATCGAACTGACCCTGCCGGGCGGCGCAAAGCTGGTGGCTATCGTCACCCATAGCAGTAAAGAAGCGCTGGGCTTGGTCAATGGGAAGGAAGCCATTGCCCTGATTAAAGCCCCGTGGGTAACTCTGGCAACCGAAGACTGTGGCCTGAAGTTCTCTGCCCGCAACCAGTTTGCCGGTGAAGTGACCCAGGTCACCGAAGGCGCGGTAAACGCGACGGTACATATCAAAACCGACGCTGGCTTTGAGATTGTTGCCGTGGTCACCAACGAAAGCCAGAGCGAGATGAAGCTGGCGAAAGGCAGCCGCGCTATTGCGCTGATCAAGGCTTCCGCGATTCTTATCGCCACCCGCGCGTAAGTTTTCCCCGGCGTCGCGCTGCTCAGTTGGGCTACGCGACGCCGGGAATAACACCCACCTCACACCTTCTCGTTTCTCTATTTATGAAACACCATTTTGTGAATACATTCCCGTTCTCACAATTTAATGGATGATAAATAAGCGTTTTCCCCGTGGAGACGTCTATGATTCGCTTACCTCTGTCCGCTGCTCTTGTTCTGGCATTTTCCGCGCAGGCGGCTTTTGCCGCTCTACCCATCCTTTCCGTCTGGCCCAATGGCGAAGCGCCGGGGGCTAAAAACAGCCCGGTAACCTACGCGCTGGTGGAACGTAGTAAAGATCCGAAACTACCGGATCGTGCCGTTACCGGCATCCGCGCGCCACAAATCACCGTCTACGCCCCGGCGCATCCGAACGGCGTGGCGCTGCTGGTGACGCCGGGTGGCTCCTATCAGCGGGTGGTGCTGGATAAAGAAGGCAGCGATTTAGCCGCGCCGTTTAACGCCAAAGGCTACACGCTGTTTGTGATGACCTACCGCATGCCCGCCGACGGTCATGCCGAAGGGGCCAATGCGCCATTAGCTGACGCCCAGCGAGCGCTGCGCACCGTCCGCGCTAATGCCGCAAAGTGGCATATTAATCCGCAAAAAATCGGTGTGATGGGCTTCTCTGCGGGTGGGCACGTAGCCGCAAGCCTTGAGACGCGCTACGACGAAGCGGTTTACTCACCGCTCGATGATGTCGATAAACAGAGCGCGCGTCCTGATTTTGTGGTGCTCGGCTACCCGGTTATTTCGATGGATAAAGCTATTGCTCACCCCGGTTCACGCACCGCATTAATTGGCGACACGCCATCCGCCGAGCAGATTAAGCACTACTCTCCTGAGCTGAATGTCACCGCTCAAACACCACCAACCTTCCTGATGCACGCGGTGGATGACCCGTCGGTACCGGTCGATAATTCGCTGGTGATGTTCAACGCCCTGCGCGCGCATAACGTGCCGACGGAGTTGCATCTGTTTGCCGAAGGTAAACACGGGTTTGGCATTCGCGGAACCAAAGGCCTGCCCGCCGCCGCATGGCCGGAGCTGGCGATGAATTGGGTTGCTTCGCTGCATTAGTCGCGCCTAACGGCGCTGCGCTTATCTGGCCTACAAATCCAAAAACGGCACGGACCTGTAGGCCGGATAAGGCGAAGCCGCCATCCGGCAATCTGGTTTACCACCCAGACAAAATTGAGATCTCATTTTTCCCTTTTGATCACAATAATCCAGTAAATCACCTCATTCTCTTCTGTCTCCCCGCCCCGCATTTGCCTAACGTAGAAGCCATAAGAAACGTCAGGTTAATCTCCCGAGGAGCCCGCAAAATGACTAATCGTATCCAGCGCCTGAAAGACGCCCTCTTTGCCAACCCGCGCGAAATCTCCCTTGAGCGCGCCGTCCTCTACACTGAAAGTCACCGTCAGACCGACGGCGAGCCGGTCATCATTCGCCGCGCCAAAGCCACCGCTCATATTCTCGATAACGTCGCCATCAGCATTCGCGACGATGAACTGATTGCCGGCAACCGCACCATCAAACCGCGTGCCGGGATTATGTCGCCGGAGATGGACCCATACTGGCTGCTAAAAGAACTGGACCAGTTCCCTACCCGCCCGCAGGACCGTTTTAATATCAGCGACGACGACAAGCGCCTGTACCGCGACGAACTGTTCCCGTACTGGGAAAAGCGCTCGATGAAAGACTTCATCAACGCGCAGATGACTGATGAAGTGAAAGCCGCCGTCAGCACGCAGATATTCAGCGTCAACCAGACCGACAAAGGCCAGGGCCATATCATCATCGATTATCCGCGCCTGCTGAATAACGGTCTGGACGCGCTGGTTAATGAGATGCACGCCCACCTGCACGAGCAGCCGGATAACGCCTTTTACCAGGCGGTGCTGATTCTGCTGGAAGCCTCCCAGCGCCACATCCTGCGTTACGCCGCGCTGGCCGATGAGATGGCGAGCCGTTGCCCTGACCCGCAGCGTCGTCAGGAACTGGAGACCATCGCTAGCGTCTCGCGCCATAACGCCGGGCAGAAGCCGGAAAACTTCTGGCAGGCCTGCCAGCTGTTCTGGTACATGAACATCATTTTGCAGTACGAGTCGAACGCCAGTTCCATCTCGCTCGGCCGCTTTGACCAGTACATGCTTCCGTTCTGGCAAGCGTCGCTGAACCACGGCGAAGACCCGGCGTTCATGCAGGAGCTGCTGGAGTCATTGTGGGTGAAATGCAACGACATCGTGCTGCTGCGCTCCACCAGCAGCGCCCGCTATTTCGCAGGTTTCCCGACCGGCTACACCGCCCTGCTCGGCGGCCTGACCGAGAATGGCCGCAGCGCGGTGAATATCCTCTCCTTTACCTGCCTGGATGCCTACCAGAACGTGCGTCTGCCGCAGCCGAACCTCGGTGTGCGGGTCAACGAACTGATCGACCGCCCGTTCCTGCGCAAAACCGCCGAAACCGTGCGTCTCGGCACCGGCATTCCGCAAATCTTCAACGATGAGGTAGTGGTGCCAGCGTTCCTCAACCGCGGCGTGTCGCTGGAAGATGCGCGCGACTACGCGGTGGTTGGTTGCGTCGAGCTATCGATTCCTGGCCGCACCTACGGTTTGCATGACATCGCCATGTTTAACCTGTTGAAGGTAATGGAAATCGTCATGCTTGAGCACGAAGGCGATCCGCAGCTCACCTACGACGGCCTGCTGGCAAGCATCCGCGACAAAATTCGTCACTACATTAAGCTGATGGTCGAAGGCAGCAATATCTGCGATATCGGCCACCGCGACTGGGCACCGGTGCCGCTGCTCTCTTCGTTTGTTGAAGACTGTATCGCCAACGGCAAAGACATTACCGACGGCGGCGCACGCTACAACTTCTCCGGCGTGCAGGGCATTGGTATCGCCAACCTGAGCGACTCGCTGCATGCACTGAAAGGCATGGTGTTCGACCAGCAGCGCATGAGCTTCGACGAACTGCTGGCGGTGCTGAAGGCCAACTTTGCCACGCCGGAGGGCGAGAAAGTTCGCGCGCGGCTGATTAACCGCTTTGAGAAATACGGCAACGACATCGACGATGTCGATAACATCAGCGCCGATCTGCTGCGTTTTTACTGCAAAGAAGTGGAAAAGTACCGCAACCCGCGCGGCGGCCAGTTTACGCCTGGCTCCTATACCGTCTCCGCCCACGTGCCGCTAGGGTCGGTGGTTGGCGCAACGCCAGATGGACGTTTCGCCGGAGAACAGCTAGCGGACGGCGGGCTGTCGCCAATGGTCGGCCAGGACGGTCAGGGCCCCACGGCGGTGCTGAAATCAGTGAGCAAGCTTGATAACTACCTGCTCTCCAACGGCACGCTGCTGAACGTCAAGTTCACTCCGGCGACGCTCGAGGGGGAAAGCGGCCTTAATAAGCTGGCGGATTTCCTGCATGCCTTTACCAAGCTCAAGCTCCAGCATATCCAGTTCAACGTGGTGAACGCCGAAACGCTGCGTGAAGCCCAGCAACGACCACAGGATTTCGCCGGGTTGGTGGTGCGCGTCGCGGGCTACAGCGCCTTCTTTGTCGAGCTGTCGAAGGAGATTCAGGATGACATTATCCGCCGCACCGCGCATCAGCTGTGAGGTGATTGAGACGCGCGCCGATACGGCGCGCATTTTCAATATCCAGCGCTATTCGTTAAACGATGGTCAGGGCATCCGCACCGTGGTGTTCTTCAAAGGCTGCCCACATTCTTGTCCGTGGTGCGCCAACCCGGAGTCGATGTCGCCAAAAATAGAGACCGTCCGCCGGGAGAGCAAGTGTCTGCACTGCGCCACCTGTTTACAGGATGCCGACGAATGCCCGTCGGGCGCGTGGGAGCATATTGGCCGCGACGTGACGCTGGAGTCTCTCGAACGGGAAGTGCTCAAAGATGAGGTGTTCTTCCGCGCGTCCGGCGGCGGCGTGACGCTCTCCGGCGGCGAAGTACTGATGCAGGCCGAGTTCGCCACCCGTTTTTTACAGCGCCTCAAGCAGTGGGGTATTCGTACCGCTATTGAGACCGCGGGCGATACCTCTCCTCGCCGCCTGCTGCCGCTGGCGCAGGCCTGCGATGAAGTGCTGTTTGATCTCAAAATCATGGACTGCGCGCAGGCGCGCCAGGTGCTGAACATGAACCAGCCGCGGGTGCTGGAGAACTTTCGCCTGCTGGTTACAGAAGGTATTAAGGTGATTCCACGGCTGCCGCTGATCCCCGGTTACACCCTCAGCACCGAGAACGTCGCGCAGATTCTGGCATTTCTGGCACCGCTACCGGTTGAGGAAGTGCATCTACTGCCGTTCCATCAGTACGGCGAGCCGAAGTATTCCCTGCTGGAGCGTGAGTGGGCAATGGCGGGGATAAAAGCGCCGGAAGCCGAAGAGATTGCGCCAATTCGGGCGATGGTGGAACAGGCTGGGTATCGGGTGGTGATGGGGGGATGAGCGCAGAGCATTCCTGGCGGCGCTTCACTTGGCCGGGCTACATGCTCATGTAGCCCAGGCGAAGCATTTATGCCGACCCCGGGGCCGGCACGGTACCTTATTCCACATCCAACAGCCACTTCTGCGCCGGGGTCAACCGGCTCGCCGTTTCCGGCGTTAACCAGCGGCGCTGATCCTGCTGCGCGGTATCCGCCCGGTCGATATAGAGCCCGTGCAGCACGCGGCGACGTGAGCCTTCGCGGTTGGTGGTGCCGCCGTGCCAGGCGTGGGCGTTGTAGATCATCACGCTGCCTGCCGGAGCTTCAAAAATCACTTCATCCGGGTGCGGTAACCCTACATCTTCTAACACATCCTCCGGCAATTCCGGGCGCAGATGGGTCGCCGGGATAATGCGCGGCGCGCCGTTGGCGGCGTAGAGATCGTCGATGGCCCAGATGGTATTCACCAGGTGAACTTTCGGGAAATCCGGGCGCGGTTTTTTCCAGTCGGCGTGCAGCGGCTGATGACCGCCGTTGTACAGCGCCTCGCGGGCGTTGAGGCTGGAGATTTTAAACTCGCCCTCAAAGATGTACCGGCACGCCGACAAAATCAGCGGATGCGACCACACCTTTTCCCACACTACGCCCTTATTAACGAGGTTCGCCACGCGCGTCGCCGTCTCTTCCTGGTGGTGCTCCACCGCCAGGTTCTCCCCTTCTTTTTCCACCAGATAGTCAATGCGTTCACGCATCGCCGCCAGCCAGTCGGCATCCGCCACGCCGTGGACGATGGTGTAGCCTTGAGTATCCAGTTCATGTTTCATCGTTGCTGACAGTTCGCCGCTCGCGCCCAGCGCCTCCAGCCAGAATGCCGCTTGCTTGTCCATACCGCCCTCTCTTTTGTTAACCATTTCACAACATGTATGAAAAGTTACTGCACGCGCGGTCGGCATTCTGTATGAGATAGCTACACAACACTGGATTTTTGTGTACAGCAAAATAAAGTGTGATGAGATTCAAAATCCAGAATAATAACCAGGACATGAGCATGTCAGAGCAATCCCTCGTCCCCGTGCTGGAGCAGCTGCTTGCCCGGCAAAGCGACCTTGTCGTGCGGTTTCCGCAAACCTCGCAGCCCGCGCCGGAGTTGGCGATGAGCGTATCGTTCCCCCGGCTGGAAATCGTGCTGGAAGGCGAGCTTGCTGACGGCTGCCTGAGCGCGCCGCTAGGCCCATTGCAGGCGCTCTATTTGCCCGGCGGGCGTTGGAATGCCCCACAATGGCAAGGTGCTGCCACCACCCTTAGCATTCTGTTCAGCAAACAAAAGCTGGGCTTCAGCCTGCAACGTTTCGACGGCAAAAAATTCGTCGAGATCCGTAAGCAGCACGTCGCGCGCCTCGGGCCTCGGGTCGGGTCATATTTGCTGCTGGCGATGAACGAGCTGGCTATTCGCCCGGTGATGCCCACGGCGCAGATTGTGCTAAGCGGGCTACTGAGCCACTGTATCGATCAACTCACCCATCTGGCGGACACGGTCAGCAAGAGCAAAGAGCTATTTCTGGCCATTCAGGAATATATCGATGAGCACGCCGCAGAGGCGCTCAGCCGGGAGACGGTGGCGAAGAAGTTCCACATTACGCCGAACTACCTGTCGCACCTGTTTCAGAAGTCCGGCTCGGTGGGATTCAACGAGTATCTGACCGGAGTACGACTGGAGCTAGCGAAGAAATTACTGCGCGGGTATGAGATGAAAATCAAAGAGATAGCCCATCACTGCGGCTTTGAGGACAGCAACTACTTCTGCCGGATTTTTCGTAAACATACGGCACGTTCGCCGTCGGAATATCGCCGTCACTGCCGCACGATGTAGCTATTTCTTCGGGCGATATTTTTCCGGAAGCTCCGGCACCGGGCGACGGTCGTCAATCAGATGGCGGAGGGTCAGGATCGGGTGACGCCACAGCATACGCGGGCCAGCCCAGCGCATAATCTGCTTCATCTCTTCGCGTTTGGCGGGCTGATAGCAGTGTACCGGGCACTGCTTGCAGGCCGGTTTTTCCTCGCCAAACACGCACTTATCCAGTCGTTTATCAGCGTAGGCATTCAGCGCCTGATAGTGCTCTGCATCATCCTGCGCCTGCGGGCAACGTTGCTGATAGAGCGCAATCATGCTGCGGATGGTCCGTTTTTCCCGGTCGATGCGTTTGCCTGCCATAGCCTGTTCCTTACCAATAAAGATGCATTAATAATACACTTTTAATGGCGCTTTTGCAGCCGCATTATCCTTCGTGCTTATCCACGTGTCCCAGCGGTTTTTCCGGGAAACAAACGTCGCGAACCCGACGCTTTAGCTCGGCGGCATCCGGGAAACCTTCGTCGCGCTTGCGATCCCAGATGAGCACCTCGCCAACGGTAATAGTAAAAATCCCGCCGGTGCCGGGTACCAGCATCACCGAGGCAATGTCAACGTTAAAAGTATGTAACAATTCCTGCGCCATCCAGCTGGCACGGAGCATCCAGTTGCACTGGGAGCAGTACGTAATAACAATCGCGGGCTTCGGCATCATTTAATACTCATATCAATTTAATCAAATATATTCACAAGATAGCGATTTGTAGCGCATTATTTTGATGATTTCCGCATAAATTCACCTTAGACACAGATTTACGAAAAAGTTCTTGATGAGAACGCTTATCTTAAAGATAATCATTCGCATTATTTACATTTATTCATCATTTCACTGCGGATGTGCCCATATGCATGACACTACGGCAATACTAAAAAAAGAAAACGCGCCGCTTTCTCCGACCCGTTCAAAACAGCTGATCCAGAGTAAAGCTTTGCTCGGCGAAGAAGGCTGGGTCTTGATTGAACATAATGGTCAACACTATCTGCTGCGCCAGACGCAATCCGGAAAGCTCATTCTGACTAAATAAACACAACCTATTAAATACCGCCAGCCACCCAGGTTATCCCCAGGCAGCAAGCGCTTTTCAATTTCCCTATGGAGAGTTGTTATGTTACGCCTGCAATACGCCCCGCTGCGCCCTTCAATGTTAGCGCTTGCCATTAGTAGCCTCTTACCTGCAGCGGCTTTTGCCCAAACAGACACCCTTACCGTCACCGCAACGGGCAACGCCCGCAGCGCCTTCGAAGCGCCGATGATGGTCAGCGTGATTGATGCATCGGCACCGGAAAACCAGACCGCCAGTTCAGCCGCAGACCTCCTGCGTAGCGTACCGGGAATTACGCTGAGCGGCACAGGCCGAACCAACGGGCAAGACATTAATCTTCGCGGCTACGACCGTCGTGGTGTGCTGGTTCTGGTCGATGGCGTACGTCAGGGTACGGATACGGGTCACCTGAATAGCACGTTCCTGGATCCTGCACTGATCAAGCGTATTGAAGTCGTGCGTGGCCCATCCGCCCAACTGTACGGCAGCGGCGCGCTGGGTGGCGTAATCTCCTACGATACCGTGGATGCCAAAGACCTGTTGATGGAAGGCCAGAACAGCGGATTCCGCGTGTTTGGTACAGGGGCTACCGGCGACCATAGCCTGGGGATGGGCGCCAGTGCATTTGGGCGTACGGATAATCTGGATGGCCTGGTTTCCTGGTCTAGCCGCGATCGCGGGGACTTAAAACAGAGCGACGGTTCAACCGCGCCAAATGATGAATCTATCAACAACATGCTGGCGAAGGGAACCTGGACCATTGATGAAGCGCAGGCCCTGAGCGGTTCCTTCCGCTATTACAACAACAAAGCTCAGGAACCGAAAAACCCGCAGGAAATTGAAGCCTCAACTTCCAGTAACCCAATGGTTGACCGCTCGACTATCCAGCGTGATGCGCAGCTGTCCTACAAAATTGCGCCACAGGGTAACGACTGGCTGAATGCCGATGCCAAAGTGTACTGATCAGAGGCACGAATTAATGCCGAGAATCTGGATAAAACGACTGAATATCGTGAACAAACCACCAAAGGCGGTAAGGTAGAAAATCGTACTCGTCTGTTCGCGGATTCCTTTGCTTCTAACCTGCTGACCTACGGTGGCGAATACTATCGTCAGGAACAGAGCCCAAGCGGTGCGGCGACCGGCTTCCCTGACGCGAAAATCGACTTCAGCTCCGGCTGGTTGCAGGATGAAATCACCCTACGAGACCTGCCTGTCACCCTGTTAGGCGGCACTCGCTACGATAACTATCGCGGCAGCAGCGACGGCTACGCGGATGTAGATGCCGATAAATGGTCATCGCGCGCGGGCATGACCGTCAGCCCGACCGACTGGCTGATGCTGTTTGGCTCTTACGCTCAGGCCTTCCGGGCGCCGACGATGGGTGAAATGTACAATGACGAGAAGCACTTCTCGATTGGCCGTTTCTACACCAACTACTGGGTACCAAACCCAAATCTTCGCCCGGAAACGAACGAAACCCAGGAATACGGGTTCGGCTTACGCTTTGACAACCTGATGCTCTCCAACGACGCACTGGAATTTAAAGCCAGCTACTTCGATACCAAAGCGAAAGACTACATCTCCACGACCGTCGATTTCGCCGCGGCGACCACCATGTCCTATAACGTTCCTAACGCCAAAATCTGGGGCTGGGACGTGATGACCAAATATACCGCTGACCTGTTCAGCCTCGACGTCGCCTATAACCGCACCCGCGGTAAAGATACGGATACCGGCGAGTATATCTCCAGCATCAACCCGGATACCGTCACCAGCAAGCTGGATATTCCGGTTGCTCACAGCGGTTTCTCCGTCGGCTGGATTGGTACGTTTGCCGATCGCTCAACGCACATCAGCAGCTCTTATAGCAAACAGCCAGGCTACGCGGTGAACGACTTCTACGTTAGCTACCAAGGTCAGCAAGCGCTGAAAGGCATGACCACCACGCTGGTGCTGGGTAACGCCTTTGATAAAGAGTACTGGTCACCGCAGGGGATCCCGCAGGACGGCCGCAGCGGCAAACTTTTCGTAAGCTATCAATGGTAACAATTCGGCCCGGCATTTGGCCGGGCCATTATCTGGAAGGAAGAGACAATGAACCACTACACTCGCTGGCTTGAGCTAAAAGAACAAAACCCAGGCAAATACGCCCGCGACATCGCAGGTTTAATGAACATCAGCGAAGCCGAGCTGACCTTTGCTCGCGTTGGTCATGATGCCAAACGACTGAACGGCGAAATTCGCGATATTCTGACCGCGCTGGAAGCGGTTGGCGAAACCAAATGCATCTGCCGTAACGAATATGCCGTACACGAGCAGGTGGGTGCTTTTACCAATCAACAGTTGAGCGGCCATGCCGGGTTAGTGCTAAACCCACGCGCGCTCGATTTACGTCTGTTCCTGAATCAGTGGGCAAGCGTCTTCTTCATCAAGGAGAATACCGCCCGCGGCGAACGTCAGAGCATCCAGTTCTTTGACCATCAGGGCGATGCCTTGCTTAAAGTCTACGCAACCGACAACACTGACACCACTGCCTGGGAAGCGGTATTGCAGCGTTTCATCGTTGATGAAAATGCACCACTCGTGCTGAAAGCCAAAGAAACCACCAGCACCACCGTAACGGCCGACGCGCAGACCGTCGATCGGGAATGGCGCGCCATGACCGACGTCCACCAGTTCTTCTTACTGATGAAACGCCATAACCTGAGCCGTCAGCAGGCCTTTGAGCTCGTGGGTGACGATCTCGCCTGCAAAGTGCCAAACAATGCGCTTTCTCAGATTCTGGAAGCAGCAAATCAGGACGCCAACGAAATTATGGTGTTCGTGGGAAATACCGGCTGCGTGCAAATCTTTACCGGCACCATTGAAAAGGTCGTGCCGATGAAGGGCTGGCTGAACATCTTTAACCCAACCTTCACTCTCCATCTGATGGAAGAGCATATCGCTGAAACCTGGGTCACGCGTAAACCCACCGCTGACGGCCACGTCACCAGCCTGGAACTGTTCGCGAAGGACGGCACGCAAATTGCCCAGCTTTTTGGTCAGCGTACAGAAGGTGAACCAGAACAGGCTCAGTGGCGCGCGCAGATTAATGCGCTGACAGCAGAAGGACAGCCGGCATGAGATGCCTGCTTGCCCTGATTGCCGCATTTCCTCTGATGGCCTTTTCGGCTGCTCAGGAGAGACTCGTTACGCTCGGCGGCGACGTCACCGAGATTGTCTACGCACTTGGGGCGAAGTCGGCGCTTGTCGCACGCGACAGCACCAGTCAGTGGCCGCCAGAGGCGGCCGCTTTACCGGATGTCGGCTACCTTCGCCAACTGAGCACCGAGGGCATTCTTTCACTGCGCCCGACGCTGGTACTCGCCAGCAGGCAGGCACAGCCCTCGCTGGTGCTGCAAAAAGTAGAAGGCAGCAAGGTGAAGGTAGTGAACGTGCCGGGCGGCTACGATGCCGCCGCGATGGACAGCAAGGTAAAGGTCATTGCCGACGCGCTGGGTAAACAGCCACAGGGTGATGCGCTGCGCAAAACGTTACATGACGAGATGGCCAACATCCCGTCGCAACCGCTGAACAAGCGCGTGCTGTTTATCCTGAGCCACGGCGGTTCCGGCGCGCTGGTGGCCGGTCAGCAAACGGCAGCCGACGGTGCTATCAAGCTGGCAGGCTTGCAAAACGCCATGCAGGGCTTCGACCACTACCGCACCATGTCGCAGGAAGGGGTCATAGCCAGCCTGCCGGATCTGGTGGTTATCTCCGCTGATGGTCTGAAAGGCATGGGCGGTGAAGCCGCGCTGTGGAAGCTGCCGGGGCTGGCACAAACGCCTGCCGGGCGCAATAAGCAGGTGCTGGTGATTGACGATATGGCACTGCTGGGCTTCGGCCCGCGTACGCCGCAGGCGCTGCAACAGCTGCGCCAGAAAGCGGAGCAACTGTACTGATGAACGTCACCGCCTCACGCCAGCTGTGGCTGATGGTGCTGCTGCTCGTTGCCCTGACGCTGTTTGCCACCACGCTCGGCGCCATGCGCCTACCGCTGGCGAGCATCTGGCCGTCGGGCGATGAAGTGCTGCGTCATATCTGGCTCACCATCCGCCTGCCCCGCGTCCTGCTGGCGCTACTGGTTGGCAGCGCGCTGGCGCTCTCCGGCTGCGTGATGCAAGGGCTGTTTCGTAACCCGCTGGCGGACCCGGGTCTGCTCGGGATCAGCAGCGGCGCGGCGCTGGCAGTGTCTTTCTGGGTAGTGCTACCCGTTTCGGTACCGGCGCTGGTGGCCCTGTATGCGCCAATGCTGGCGGCGTTTATCGGCAGCCTGGCCGTGATGGCGGTGATTTTTGTCCTGAGTAAGGCGGGAGACGGTTCGCTCTCCCGCCTGCTGCTGGTTGGGATTGCGATTAACGCCCTGTGCGGTGCGCTGGTGGGCATGCTGTCATGGATAAGCAACGACACGCAGCTTCGCCAGATGTCACTCTGGGGAATGGGCAGCCTGGGGCAGGCCGAGTGGCCGACGCTGCTGGTTGCCGCCACGCTGATTATTCCTGCTTCGCTGGTAGTCTGGTGGACGGCGGCACGCCTGAACCTGCTCCAGTTGGGTGATGAAGAGGCGCACTACCTCGGCGTTAACGTGCGAGTGCTGCAAAGGCTGCTGCTACTGTGCAGCGCGGTGCTGGTGGCCGCTGCGGTGGCGATCAGCGGCGTCATTGGTTTTATCGGGCTGGTGGTGCCGCATCTGATGCGGATGTGGCTGGGGCCGGATCACCGGGGGCTTATCCCCGGCTCGCTGCTGGCAGGCGCCATTTTACTGCTGATTGCCGACACCCTCGCCCGTACCATCGCCGCGCCCGCCGAAATGCCAGTCGGTCTGCTGACTAGCCTGCTCGGCGCGCCGTGGTTCCTGTGGCTTATTTTCCGTCAGGAAAGGGGGATGCGTGGATAACCAGTACATTGCGCGCTCGCTATCGCTGAAACTCGGCAAACGCCGGGTAATTGATAATATCTCGCTGGCACTACAGCCCGGCGAAGTGACCGCGCTGATTGGCCCTAACGGCGCAGGAAAATCGACGTTACTGCGGCTGCTGACCGGCTTTTTATCCGCCGACAGCGGCGAGCAGCATATCGAGGGCAAGGCGCTGAGCGCCTGGTCTGCCTCCGCCCTTTCCCGCCGTCGCGCGGTGATGCTGCAGCGCACGCAGCTTAACGCCAACTGGCCGGTGGAAACGGTGATTGCAATGGGACGTGCGCCGTGGGGAACGCAGGTTGACCCGGCGCTGATTGCGCGGGTGATGGCCGAAACCGGCTGTACGCATCTGGCAGGCCGACTTTATCCGGCGCTTTCCGGCGGCGAGCAGCAGCGCGTACAGTTAGCAAGAAGCCTCGCGCAGCTATGGGGTGAAGATGGCCCGCAGGGCTGGCTGTTTCTGGATGAGCCCACCTCGGCGCTGGATCTTTACTACCAACAGCACCTGCTGCGACTGCTGAAAAAGCTGACCCGACGCGGCAAGCTGCATGTTTGTATCGTGCTGCACGACCTCAATCTCGCCGCGCTGTGGGCCGACTCGATACTGCTGCTGCATCAGGGAAAACTTGTAGCGCAGGGCACGCCGCAGGAAGTTATTCAGCAATCGGTGATTCACCGCTGGTACGGCGCAGAAATTGCGATGTGCCAGCACCCGGAAGCGGCGGTACCGCAGATTTATCTGACACCTTAATAAAGCGGGCGTGGCTTCACGCCCGCTTTATTACTCACGTAGGTCATTATTGCTTTATTTATTAAGTGCAGGCTAAACACTCACTATTGATAATGAGATATACGCATTCGTGACCAAATTCACAATTGAATAAAACGCCAATAGACAAATAAGTTAAATCTAATAATGTATATTCGTGTCTAATGGAGAGCATACATTATGAACTTCCACAATAGAACGTATAACACCTCAAAATGGTTTAATATTGACAACGTTATTGTCAATCACCGTCCTTAGCCCCTCATACGACTTCGCGTCCATATCATTGCAAACAGAAGCCTGAATTCTGTTTCTGATATCACATACCTATCTCAAGATAACTGTTTAATAGCAGAGATGTACCGCACGCATTTTTAATATGCCGCGAGCGGGACTTGTCGCTATATAACGTTATCTGGTCAAGGTATTCGTATTGCGCCCAGAAAATGGTTTTCATCATAAATGAATAACCTGCGGGACGAGTGTGTCTAAAAAAGGATTACGCCATGAATAACTTTAAACATTTGCCAGAACCTTTCCGTATTCGCGTTATCGAGCCGGTAAAACGCACCACCCGGGAACACCGTGAAAATGCGATTGTTGCTTCGGGCATGAACCCGTTTCTGCTCGACAGCGAAGATGTTTTTATTGACCTGTTGACCGACAGCGGCACCGGCGCCGTCACGCAAAATATGCAGGCTGCCATGCTGCGCGGCGATGAAGCCTATAGCGGCAGCCGCAGCTACTACGCGCTATGCCATGCCGTTAAAGAGATTTTCGGCTACCAGTACACGATTCCAACCCACCAGGGACGCGGCGCAGAGCAAATCTATATTCCGGTATTAATCAAAAAGCGCGAGCAGGAAAAAGGGCTGGACCGCAGCAAAATGGTCGCCTTCTCCAACTATTTCTTTGATACCACCCAAGGCCATAGCCAGATTAACGGCTGCACTGTGCGCAACGTTTATATTAAAGAGGCATTTGATACCTCTGCGCGTAATGATTTTAAAGGCGATTTCGATTTGCAGGGGTTGGAAAACGGCATTGAAGAGGTCGGCCCCAATAACGTTCCTTATATTGTTGCTACCATCACCTGTAACTCCGCGGGCGGCCAACCGGTATCCATGGCGAACCTGAAAGCGATGTATGCCATCGCGAAGAAATATGACATTCCGGTGGTGATGGACTCCGCGCGCTTCGCGGAAAATGCCTGGTTTATTCAACAGCGCGAACCGGGATATCACGACTGGAGCATTGAAGAGATTACCCGCGAAACCTACAAATATGCCGATATGCTGGCGATGTCGGCGAAAAAAGATGCGATGGTGCCGATGGGCGGCCTGCTGTGTATCAAAGATGATGGTTTCTTCGATGTTTACACCGAATGCCGCACGCTGTGCGTGGTGCAGGAAGGTTTCCCAACCTACGGCGGCCTCGAAGGCGGGGCGATGGAACGTCTGGCCGTTGGCCTGACCGACGGGATGAATCAGGACTGGCTCTCCTATCGTATTAAGCAGATTCAGTATCTGGTCGACGGGCTGGAGGCTATCGGCGTTACCTGCCAACAGGCGGGTGGGCACGCGGCGTTTGTCGATGCCGGTAAGCTGCTACCGCACATCCCAGCCGAGCAGTTCCCGGCGCAGGCGCTGGCCTGTGAACTGTATAAAGTCGCCGGTATTCGCGCCGTTGAGATCGGCTCCTTCCTGCTAGGACGTGATCCGAAAACCGGCAAGCAGCTCCCTTGCCCGGCAGAGCTACTGCGCTTAACCATTCCACGCGCCACCTACACCCAAACGCATATGGACTTCATTATTGAAGCCTTTGAACACGTGAAGGAGAATGCACCAAATATTAAAGGCTTAACCTTTACCTACGAACCGAAAGTATTACGACACTTCACCGCAAAACTGAAAGAAGTTTAATTCCCACCGATTCCAATGGCTATATCACTGATATAGCCATTGGAGATTCTGGCACCTGGCATCATTGATTATTTCTGACGACAGCAGAAACGTAAACGTTATCAATAAGGGAAGGCCATGGAAGAAGCGTCGAATACAAAACATTCCTCCTTCTGGGGAATTATGGTTATTGCCGGCACCGTCATCGGTGGCGGAATGTTTGCATTACCGGTTGACCTTGCTGGGGCATGGTTTTTCTGGGGTGCATTTATTTTAATTATTTCCTGGTTTTCTATGTTGCATTCCGGGTTACTACTTTTAGAGGCTAATCTTAATTATCCCGTAGGTTCCAGTTTTAATACCATCACTAAAGATTTAATCGGTAATAAGTGGAATGTGGTCAGCGGTATTACCGTTGCCTTCGTTCTGTATATCCTGACCTATGCCTATATCTCGGTCAACGGGGCGATCATCAGCGAAACCATCAGCATCAACGCCGGAACGCATGTTAATCCACGTATCGTCGGTATCTGTAGCGCAGTGTTTGTCGCCAGCGTGCTGTGGGTTAGCTCCCTTGCGGCTAGCCGTATCACCTCCTTTTTCCTCGGCATTAAAATTATCGCCTTCGTGGTGGTCTTTGGCTCCTTCTTCTTTCAGGTCGACTACACCATTCTTCGCGATATTGCGGCACCGGAAGCGAACAGTACCTGCCTCCCCTATATTCTGATGGCGGTGCCGGTATGCCTGGCGTCGTTTGGTTTTCATGGCAACATTCCCAGCCTGATAATCTGCTACGGCAAACGTAAAGACAAACTCATTAAAAGTATCGTCTACGGTTCGCTGTTAGCGCTGGTTATCTATCTGTTCTGGCTCTACTGCACGATGGGCAATATCCACCGCAGCAGCTTTAAAGAGATTATTGCTTCGGGCGGGAATGTGGATGCGCTAGGGAAGGTGCGAATAAGCGGGGAAATTCTTCTCGGCTGACTCAGTCATTTCATTTCTTCATGTTTGAGCCGATTTTTTCTCCCGTAAATGCCTTGAATCAGCCTATTTAGACCGTT